>NZ_JACJOR010000474.1:0-36841 GCF_014695615.1 Leptolyngbya sp. FACHB-711 | reverse complement strand
ACGACGACACGATCGAAAATCAGCCTGCCCTGAAGTTATTAGATCAGGAAGGTGAACTTTTAATTGTCGGTATTTCTAACCAAATGCAGCAGATGCTAGAAGAGCAGGAAGGTCAATTAGCCTCTGCGGAAGCTGCAATTTTGTTCAGGGACATGCTGGAGTTTCGCAACTCTTTTGCGCTCTTAGTGTCGGCACTGCGAACCTATATTGTAGTTCGTGAACCTACCTTTCGATTTGAATACGGCAGGAATTTGCAAGCAAATCGACAAGCCTGGGAGCGGTTAACCCAAAAAAAGAATGAGATGACCCTCAGCCAGCAAGCGTCGCTGCAAAAGATTGCTCAACAGCGGCAATCCTTCCTCAATCTACCGGAAACGATGTTCAAGGCGGTAGCAAGCGATCGCTACCGGAATGATTTATATCTGTTTAATTCTGAAGCAGAGCCGCTGGCAACTGAAATGTTGTCTATTCTGAATGAGATTGTGCAAGATCAGCAGACTGCACTGACACAAGAACTAGAAGTCGGAAATGCCAGTCTCACCGATGCTCAATGGAAAAATCTTTTCACCGGATTGATCGCCGTAGGTTTAAGTGTTGGCATGACGGTATTTTTTCGACGGCACATTGCTCAACCCGTGCAGCGATTGACCGAAGCCACCAGTCGAATTACAGCAGGCGATTTTGACGTGAGTGCACCCGTTGAATCTCAGGATGAAATTGGACAACTTGCCCTGACCTTCAATCAAATGACAAAATCGCTCAAAGAATCCCGCGATCAGCTCGAACATTACAATCGCAACTTAGAGCATGAAGTCAGGGATAGAACGCAAGAATTGCAGGAAAAAAACCAGCAGCTCGAACAGGCATTTGATGATCTGAAACAGACGCAAGCCCAACTGGTGCAAACCGAAAAAATGTCCAGTTTAGGGCAGCTCGTAGCGGGCATTGCCCATGAGATTAATAATCCGGTCAATTTCATTCACGGCAATGTGAATTTTGTTGATCAATATGCCCAGGATTTGCTGGGATTGGTTCATCTTTATCAGTTGCAGTATCCAGAACCCGGCTTAGAAATTCAAGACAGACTAAAAGACATTGATTTTCAGTTTCTCGAAACGGATCTCACTCGAGTGCTGGCTTCGATCAAGGTCGGAACAGAACGCATCCGAGAAATCATCAAATCGCTGCGCCTGTTCTCCCGGCTGGACGAAGCAGAAGTCAAAAACGTTGATTTGCATGAGGGTATTGATAGCACGCTGATGATTTTGCAGGGTCGCTTAAAAGCAAAAACCGATCGTCCTGCAATTGAAGTCATTAAACACTATGGTGCGCTGCCAAAAGTTGAGTGCCATGCCGGACAGCTCAATCAAGTGTTTATGAATCTTTTGAGTAATGCGATCGATGCACTCGAAGAATCAAATCACGATCGCTCCTTTACAACGATTGAGCAGCAGCGCAATACCATCTGGATACAAACTGAAGTAATGAAGAACGATCGCGTTAAAATCACCATTGCGGATAACGGAATCGGGATGTCAGAAGTCGTGCGATCGCGCCTGTTTGACCCTTTTTTCACAACAAAGCCGGTTGGCAAAGGCACAGGCTTAGGGCTAGCCATCAGCTACCAAATCATCACCGAGAAACACAATGGGCAACTGTACTGTGATTCTACACCCGGAAAAGGAACCAGATTTTGCATTGAAATTCCAAAGCAACAGCCCTTTGCATGATCGGAGGAATCTTTGAGTTCTCCCTGGCTGCTAAAGAACCCTACTTGCCGCCGCTTTTTTTCGCTTTGTAGCCCATCTGCGTCAGGAGTTCGACGAGCTTTTGAGTATGGTCGCCCTGAATCTCCATTTCGTTGTCTTTCAGTGTTCCGCCTGTGCCGCACTGGGCTTTGAGCTTCTTTAATAAATCTGCCAGCGTTTCAGGCTTTGCTTGAAATCCGCTAATAACGGTGACGGTTTTGCCGCCTTTGCCCTTGCGGGTTGCCTGCACGCGAAGATTTTGCTGGTTGGGCAGCAGTTCCTGAACCGGACGCTCGAAGGCATCGGTGTTGGGGTTGCCGAACTCGGAGTAAACTACGCGATTGGTTGCAGGGCTGTGAGCAGATGAATCTTTGCGTTTGGATGACATGGGCGTGATGAAATCTGTGGCTTTTTTGGTGGCTTTTCTATAAGAACCAGGGAGAAGCGAAGCGACCCAGTTTCCCCTTTCGAGGCGATCGTTTTTTGCAGACCCGGAACTTCTTTATAATAAGGACTGTTCCATTATCCCATTGGATTCCGTGACCTACACTCCCGTTCCCCCCTCCCAACCCCTTGACACGACCCAACGCCCAGACACCCTGGGACGCTTCGGTAAGTTTGGCGGCAAATATGTCCCCGAAACGCTAATGCCTGCCCTGAGCGAACTGGAAACGGCTTTTTATCAGTACCGCAATGATCCAGAATTCCAGGCAGAGTTTCAAGGCTTGCTAAAGGATTATGTGGGCAGAGCAACACCACTCTATTTTGCGGAACGGTTGACTCAGCACTATGCCAAACCCGACGGCACGGGCGCCCAAATTTACCTGAAGCGGGAAGACCTCAACCACACTGGGGCACACAAGATCAACAATGCTCTGGGGCAAGTGTTGCTGGCAAAGCGGATGGGCAAACAGCGGATTATTGCAGAAACGGGAGCCGGACAGCACGGAGTCGCTACGGCAACGGTCTGCGCTCGGTTTGGTCTGCACTGCATTATCTACATGGGCGTGCATGACATGGAGCGGCAGGCGTTAAATGTGTTTCGGATGCGGCTGATGGGAGCAGAGGTGCGTCCGGTGGCATCAGGGACGGGAACCCTGAAGGATGCCACGTCTGAGGCAATTCGGGACTGGGTAACGAATGTGGAAAGCACGCACTATATTTTGGGGTCGGTGGCGGGTCCACATCCTTATCCGATGATTGTGCGCGACTTTCAGGCAGTGATCGGGCAGGAGACGCGGCAGCAGTGTATGGAGAAATGGGGCGGTCTGCCAGATATGCTGCTGGCTTGTGTGGGCGGCGGCTCAAACGCGATGGGGCTGTTTCACGAGTTTGTGAATGAACCCTCGGTGCGGCTCATTGGAATTGAGGCAGGCGGAGAGGGTGTCGATTCTGAAAAACACGCAGCAACGCTCACGCGGGGCAGAGTCGGCGTTTTGCACGGGGCGATGAGCTATTTGCTGCAAGACGAAGATGGACAGGTCGTAGAGCCATACTCAATCAGTGCCGGACTAGATTATCCGGGCGTTGGACCCGAACACAGCTTCCTCAAAGATGCCGGACGCGCTGAGTATTTCAGCATTTCTGACCAGGAAGCTCTGGAAGGACTGAAGCGACTTTCCTGCCTGGAGGGAATTATTCCTGCGCTGGAAACGGCTCACGCGATCGCCTTCCTCGACCAACTCTGTCCCCAGCTCACGGGCAGTCCCCGGATTGTGATCAACTGCTCTGGACGCGGCGATAAGGATATGCAGAACGTAGCCAAGTACCTGAGTTTGGGTTAAAGCATGACATTCACCGAGTTTCAGGTCTGCGATCGAGACATCTCAGATGAAATTTTGGCAGGCTATCTTGAGTCCGATGCACTGGCAGTGGATACCGAAACAATGGGTCTGCTGCCGATGCGCGATCGGCTCTGCGTCGTGCAGCTTTGCGATCCGCAGGGACGAGTGGCAGTGCTGCGAATTCAGCAGGGACAAACCGAAGCCCCTAATCTAAAGCGGCTTTTGGAAGCGGAGCAGGTGTTGAAAGCCTTTCACTTTGCCCGATTTGACCTGGCAACGATTCGCTATCACCTGGGAATCGAGGTCGCTCCGGTGTTTTGCACCAAGATTGCCAGCAAGCTTGCCCGCACCTATAGCCCCCGCCACGGACTTAAGGATGTGGTGCTGGAGCTAGAGCGGGTCGAACTCGACAAAACGGCACAAAGCTCCGACTGGGGCAATGCCGTAAATTTATCCGATGAGCAGTTGCGCTATGCCGCGAATGACGTGCGCTATTTGCTTAACATTCAGCAAAAATTAAAGGAGATGCTTCAGCGAGAAGGACGCTGGGAACTGGCGCAGGATTGCTTTCGCTGCTTACCCACGATCGTCTCCCTGGATCTGATGCAGTACCAGGGCATTTTTGAGCATTAGTTTCGAGCAATAATGTCAAGCAATAGTTTCGAGCAGCGGTAAAGTTGCGCCTCAGGGCTGGATTAGCGTTTCTTTGATCTTCCGGATGATTGGGCAAATTAACTGGCTCTCTTTGGGCGGCAGAGCCGATCGCAGCAGGTTCTCCAGTGCTGAGTACACAACCTCGCATCTGGGCTGAATTTTGCGTGATCGAGTAATAGTCTGGAACCAGATCAGTAAATCTTCCTGAAGCCAGGCTTCACCCAGCAGCATTGATTGCACTGCATGATGAAAGGTGTAGCGGACATCGTGCCGACACTGCACCGAAACATCTCTGCCCTCCATCTGAAAAATTTGGGGATGGGAAGCAGAAACGCGCTGATAAAGCTCGTTGAGAATTCGCTCTTCTGCTTGTGCGAGCTTGCTATAGAGCTGAAAGCGATCGATTGTCATCTGGGAAAGCTGTTCCAGTTCGACTAGCTCTTGATCTGTAGCGTAGCGACCATCAATTTCAGCAATGCGATCCAGTACATCAAACATCAAATGTTCTCCAGACCAGGTAGAATCACAAATTTATTCTTCCCGCTGCCATTTTGAGTGATTCGATCGGGTTGAAAAACTTAACACGTCTAAAAAGTGCCTTAGAAGGTTAAATGGGCGATTGGGGTGGGAGTGTGCTTGAGGCATAGGATAGGTTCTACATTGCCCCCCTAATTCCCCCCTAATGGGGGGACTTTGAAAGCAAGGATGATTCTTGAGGAAACTGATAATTTAACGCTCGGTTCCTCCCAGAATTAACCCGCAGGGGGCAGTTCGGCAGGTGGTTAACTCAGCAAACCGGAATGCTTCAACGGCTATAAATCTCCGTCATCTGACGCAGCCGATCGCTAATCTCCTGGGTCAGCAAGCCCGAGTCCGTGTATCGCCATCGCCACTGTCCGGCATTGGTGCTGGGATCGTTCATGCGGGCGCGGTTGTCCAGTCCCAGCACGTCCTGAAGCGGCAGGATTGCTAGATCTGCGACCGAGAACAGAGCCGCTGAGATAAATAGCCAGTTGATTTCCTGAATGTCTTCTGGTGTCGCGTAGCCCCAGTATTTTGTGACAAACTGCTTTTCGTGATCGCCGGCTTTTTGCCACCAGCCGATCGTCGTATCGTTGTCGTGCGTGCCAGGATAAACGACGCAGTTGGGGATATAGTGATGGGGCAGATAGGCGTTATCAGAACCGCCGCCAAAGGCGAACTGAAGAATTCGCATTCCGGGGAAGTCGAAGCGATCGCGCAGTTCCTCTACTTCGGGGGTAATGATGCCCAGATCTTCTGCCATCACCGGTAGAGAACCGACTGCCGCCTTCAGCGCCTCAAAGAATTTTGCGTCTGGGCCTTTGACCCATTTGCCATTAATCGCCGTAGTTTCTCCGGCAGGAACTTCCCAGTATGCCTCGAAGCCCCGGAAGTGATCGATGCGGACAATATCGACATAAAGCAGTGTTGCCTTAAACCGCGCAATCCACCAGGCAAAATTGGTGCTTTCGATCTGATTCCAGTCGTAAACCGGGTTGCCCCAGAGCTGACCCGTTGCGCTGAAGTAGTCCGGTGGCACTCCGGCAATATAGGCAGACTCTAGCGTTTGTGGATCGAGCTTAAAGGTTTCGGGGCTAGACCAGACATCCGAGCTGTTGTGGCAAACATAGATTGACACGTCGCCCACAATTTGAATGCCTTTGCCGTTGGCATACGCCCGCAGTTTGCGCCACTGCTCAAAGAACTGGAACTGCATGAATTTTTGAAAGGCAATGCTGTCCTTTAGTTCTTGCCGTTTGGCTTCGAGGGCATTGGGTTCGCGACGGGCGATCGATCGCTCCCACTGGCTCCAGGGCTTGCCGCCGTTTTCTTCCAGCAATGCCATAAACAGCACAAAGTCATCTAGCCACCAGGCTTGCTCCCGGCAAAACTGCTCGTATTCGGGATTCGGTTCTTTGTTGAGTTTTTGGGCAAAGCGATCGAATGCCTGCTTCAGGTAGCCGTACTTAACCGGAATTACGCGATCGAAATCCACGCGGCTATAGCCCGGTTCGCCTGATTCAGGGAGCGGCTGAAGCTGGTCAGCCTCCAGTAAGCCTTCTTCTGCCAGGGTTTCGAGGCTGATCATCAGCGGATTTCCGGCAAAGGCACTGAAATTCATAATGTAAGGCGAATGCTCGTCTCCGGTGGGTCCCAGCGGCAACACCTGCCATAGCTTTTGTCCGCTGCGCTCCAGAAAATCGATAAACTCATAAGCCGATCGTCCTAAATCCCCAATGCCAAATCGTCCGGGAAGGCAGGTGGGATGAAGTAGAATGCCACTGGCGCGTTGAAAGGTCACGGTTTTTTCCTGCTAGCGACTGATATTAATGAATGCAAAAGATTGTAGAGTTTGGAGCCGAAAATTTCCTCTTACCTGAGTTGATTTGCAGTGGATTTGCGATCGAATTCAGAAGGGCGATCGCATCTCTTCCAGGGCAAAATACCAACCTAACCAGTGAATTTACCGGGTGTAAAGGCAAAAATTGTAAGAATATCGAGATATTACGGAAAGGCTTTGCAAAGTTCCGGTGAAATCGGCGTCCTCCTCTAGGAGGATTGAATTTTTCATTTTTAGAATGGGCGCATCCAGAAAGCGCGGTTAAGCAACAGCCTTTTAAGCGGGTATTTGAGAAGTCTCTGAGGTTTGACATTGACTCTGCTATTTCCCTTTTTGCCCCCGCCGCTGGGGACTTTGAAACCTAGAGGAAGAGAGGTTCCCCTAGAATTCGGGGGCTAGGGAGGCGGATCACTGTTAGGATTTTTCAAACATCCTGCAAACTTCCGATTCAGGGTATTTCAAGCAGAGTATTTCACAAAATACTTTTATCAGATCTGCGGCTCTTTTCTGGAGAGTCGAGATCATCGCTTCAATCGCGAATTGGCTCAAGCGATCGATCGCCGCTCTGGTCATTTTCTTGAGATTGTCAGTGATGGCTACCACAACTTGAGCTAGTGAACTACGCTTGAATGAAAAGTCTGATTAACACTCCATCAGGGTCGCAACCCCGGAAATGTATCGCATCTACCCGCTCAGCCACCGTCTCCAGGTCACCCACCTGCTCTAGACTTACGATTTCCGCTTGATTGGTTGGCTCTCTGCCTTCAGTAAGACAGAGAGTTGGCTTGCAATTGGCACAATCGATCGAGAAGGTGAAAAACGGTCAATCCATTTTGCTCAGATGATCTGGCTGCACAACTGCTGCACAACCAGATTGCCAAGGACTTGCGACAGAATCCAGCGAACAGCCGATCGGTTTTTAGGGAAACATACTATGCAGAAGACACCGCTCAACGACGATCCCCTTTGGTTTAAAGACGCAATCATTTACGAAGTGCCCGTGCGTGCCTTTGGTGACAGTGACGCAGACGGCATCGGCGATTTTCGCGGCTTAACTGAGAAGCTGGATTACATTCAGGATCTGGGAGTAACTGCCATTTGGATTCTGCCGTTTTTTCCGTCTCCCCTGCGCGACGATGGCTACGACATTTCCGACTACACCAGTGTTAACTCGATCTACGGCAACCTGGAAGATTTTCAGGCATTTCTGGATGCGGCTCACCAGCGCGGCATTCGCGTAATTATCGAGCTAATTATTAACCACACTTCCGATCAGCATCCTTGGTTTCAGCGTGCCCGCAAAGCACCTCCCGGCAGCCCGGAGCGCGATTTCTATGTCTGGAGCGACAATCCCCAGAAATACAAAGGGGTGCGGATTATCTTCAAAGACTTTGAAACCTCGAACTGGACATGGGACCCGGTGGCTCAGTCCTACTACTGGCATCGCTTTTATTCGCATCAGCCCGACCTTAACTTTGAGCATCCAGAACTGCAACGCGCCCTCTTCGATGTGGCGGACTTCTGGCTGAGCATGGGTGTGGATGGCATGCGCCTTGATGCAATTCCCTATTTGTACGAGCGAGAAGGCACAATTTGCGAAAACCTGCCCGAAACCCACGAATTTCTGAAGCGGCTGCGGAAATATGTAGACGAAAATTATCCCAATCGAATGCTGCTGGCAGAGGCAAACCAGTGGCCCGAAGATGCGGCGGAATATTATGGGCGGGGCGACGAGTGCCACATGAACTTCCATTTTCCGCTGATGCCGCGCTTGTTTATGTCGCTGCAGATGGAAGACAGCTTCCCGATTATCGACATTCTTCAGCAAACGCCGCAAATTCCCGATAACTGTCAGTGGGCGCTCTTCCTGCGAAACCACGACGAACTCACGCTGGAAATGGTGAGCGACGAAGACCGTGACTATATGTATCGCGTTTATGCTCAAGACCCGCAGGCGCGGATCAACTTAGGAATTCGGCGACGGCTGGCTCCGCTGCTGGGCAATAACCGACGGCGGATTGAGCTGATGAACTGCTTGTTGATGGCACTGCCAGGTACGCCTGTGTTGTACTACGGCGATGAGATCGGCATGGGCGATAACATCTATCTGGGCGATCGCAACGGGGTGCGAACTCCAATGCAGTGGAGCGGCGATCGCAATGCCGGATTTAGCCGTACCAATCCACAAAAGCTGTATCTGCCTGTAATTGTTGACCCGGAATATCACTACGAAACGGTGAACGTCGAGGCACAGCGGGCAAACCCGAACTCGCTCTGGTGGTGGACGAAGCGGCTTCTGGCAATTCGCAGCCGTTACCGTGCCTTTGGGCGGGGAACCTTTGAGCTGCTCTATCCCGAAAACCGCAAAGTGCTGGCGTTTACGCGCACCTATCACGATGAGCACATTCTGGTGGTGGCAAACCTGTCGCGCTTTGTGCAAACCGTGGAACTCGATCTGTCTGCCTTTAAGGGCATGGTTCCGGTCGAAATCTTTGGACGCAATGAGTTTCCAGCGATCAACGACAAGCCCTATTTCCTCAGTTTGGGTCCCCACGCTTTCTTCTGGTTCACGATTCAGGTGCCGCAGGGTCAGGCTTCGATTCAGCCCATGAAGCAGCCGACCACGATCGCCGTGAATGGCGACTGGCGCGATGTTTTCCTGAAAGCCGAAGCCAGAAAATCTCTGGAAACTGCTCTGCCTGCCTATCTGCGAAGCTGTCACTGGTTTGGCAACAAAGCACGGCTAATTCAAAATGCGACGGTGGTGGATGCTGTGCCGATCGAGCCGCCCCTGGAACTGTCGGACTCGCCCTATCCGCCCGTTGCTCCGTCACCTTACTATTTGCTGCTGACGCGGATCGACTACACCGAGGGAATGTCCGAAATCTGCGTGTTGCCGGTCGCCTATGGGGTAGGCAATGAACCAGGGCAGGCAATCGTTTATCTGGAAGGCAAAACTAGTTCTGGTGTGCTGTATGACGCGATGCACCAGCGCGACTTTCTCTCGATTCCGCTGGCGGCAATTACTCATAAATTGCAGTTTCGCGGTAGTGCAGGTGATATCGTTGCGGTGCAGGCAGAAGCCTTTGCTCAGATTGCCGCTACTCCCACCCATCCGGGCATGAACTCGAATCTAGAACCGCATCTGATGCGCGGCGAACGAAGCAATGCGATCGTGTCTTACGGCGATCGGTTTATCTTGAAGCTGTATCGCAAAACGGATCAGTGCATTAACCCAGATCTGGAGATCGGGCAGTTTCTTACCCGCAGTTCGGCATCGGTCGGGCTGCCCAACCCGGATAACTTTGCTCCGGTGGCAGGCTGGCTGGAATATCGGCGCAAAGGGGCTGAACCCATGACGATTGGCTTGCTGCTCAAAATGATTCCCGAAGCGCGAGATGCCTGGAGCTACACGCTCGACTCGATGCGCGACTGGTTTGATAACATTCTGACGCTGCCGCTGGAACAGATTACGCTAACTTTCCCAGCAGAGTCGATCGAAGAGGCTCTCGAACAAGACGTGCCCGACCTGGCTCATAAAACCATGAGCGGCTATCTGCTGGCAGCGGAACTGCTGGGACGACGCACCGCCGAAATGCACCTTGCCCTCGCATCCGAGCCAGATTATTCCGGCTTTGTACCCGAAGACTTCACGGCGTTTTACCAGCGATCGATCTACCAGTACATGAGAAACCAGGCGGGACAGGTGTTGCTAGAGCTGAAAAAGTACGTCGGACAGTTGCCCGAAGACTTGCAGCGTCAGGCCCAGTTCATTCTCAACTACCGGGAGCAGCTTTTAGGACGATTCCGATCGGTGATCGATCAGCCGATTGCGACCATGCGGATGCGCTGTCACGGCAACTATCACCTGGAAGAGGTGCTGTACACAGGCAAAGATTTTGTGATTGTGGACTTTGAGGGCGAACCCACCCGACCCCTCACCGAACGCCGCATGAAACGATCGCCCCTGCGCGACATCGCCGGAATGCTGCAATCGTTCTACTATGCGTCCCAAATTGCGCTGCGACGCGAAATCGAAACCGGACTGATCCGCAACGAAACGCTGCCTGCAATGCAGGAATGGACTCGTTTCTTCTGCGCCTGGACGAGTGTAACGTTCCTCAAGTCCTATTTGGCAAGAACTGATCACGCGCCTTTCCTGCCGCGAACCTACTCAGAAATGCAGATTTTGCTCGATGCCTATCTGCTCGAAAAATCGGTGTACGAACTTGGCTATGAGCTGAGCAATCGCCTCGACTGGGTAGATATTCCGATGCGGCGCGTTTTGGAGCTGATGCGCTTGCCGCAGGAGTAGGTGGGTGGATGGGAAATAAGGTGATGGAAAGGTGGGGAACGGTAAACAGCAAAGGCTCTTCTGCTCCTTTCTTCCTTCTTCATTCCTTTATCTCCTTCTTCCCTCTCCCGCCTTTTCTTCCCAAACGTTCACCAATCGATCGATCGCCTGTTCCCAGGAGTGTTCTGCTGCAAATGTTCGAGCCTGTTCTCCCATTTGTTGACGCAGTGAAGGGCGATCGATCAGCGTTTTGAGTTTTTGGCTGAAATCGTTGATATTATCGGGTTCAAAAAGCTCGCCTGTTGTGCCGGGCTGAATGCTTTCGATAATGCCTCCGGCACGAGGGGCAAGGACTGGAATTCCTGCGGCGGCGGCTTCCAGAACGGTGAGACCCTTGGTTTCCTTCTGGGATGCGGTAATGTGCAGATCACTGTTGATCAGCAGAGCAGGGACATCTTCTGGGGAAATGCGTCCCAGTAAATGCACTTCGGGCAAAATCGCTCGGAGGCGATCGCGGATTTCAACTTCCATGGGTCCGTCTCCGGCAATCAGCAGGGCGATCGAGCTTCGATCAAGTGATGGAGCAAGCGTTTCAAATGCCTTGAGCGTAAATTTCCAGCCTTTGTCCGGCGTGAGGCGACCTAAAAAAGTGAGCTTGGTTTTGCGATCGACCGAGGGCAGATGATATTTTTCGGCAAAGAAGCGATCGTGTTTCAGTTCAGGACGATATTGGGAGAGATCAATTCCGAGAAACTCACCTCGAACAATATTTTTGATGCCCATTTGAATCAGTTTTCGACCTGCATCTTCACTGCTGACTAACGTTGCAGTATAGGAATTGTAGATGCCCCGCACAATCCGACGCGAAATCCGCTGAAGTATCGCGATGATGAATTTTGGAAGCGGCAAATAATCTTCGATGTATTCAATCAGATTGGTATGAAAGAAGCTAACGCAGGGAATCTGGTGCTGCTTTGCATACGCAACGCCAACCACTTTTTGCATACTGAGATGCAGGCGATCGGGTTCGTCCACGTGAATGATTTCTGGCTGAAACGCTTCTAGTTCTCGCATCAGTGCCGGATATGCCTTGCCGCTTATATTGCGCTCAAACTGCAAATCGAGAAACGGCTCACTCTGGAGCGGCACAATTTTCACCCCCGGTAGAATGTTGCCCACATACTGCTGCCAGTGGGGATATAGGGTGGCGATCGGCTGATAGTCGGGACACAGCACCAGCACTTGATGTCTATCCCGGCTCAGTTTTTGCAGCCTCTGCCAAACCGTTACCGTTACGCCATCGACCACAGGCAAAAATCCAGACGTGATAATTGCAATTTTCATCTAGAATCGGGTCAGCTAACTGGGTCAGAGCCTCGTTCAGAATATCACGGTGATTCATGCTTGAAGTTTGTTCCTGGACAGTGCCGCCTTCTAATCTGCAGCTTTCCGATCGGGAGGTTCACATTTGGCAGGCGGATTTGACTTGCTTGGATGCCGAAGTGGAAAAGCTGGCTCCCTTGCTGAGTGCAGACGAACAGCACCGTGCCGCCCGATTTCGATTTGAGCGCGATCGCAGAAAGTTTATTCTCGCTCGCGGCATCCTGCGAAACCTTTTGAGCCAGTACCTTCAGTGCGATCCGAGCACCCTCAGCTTTGAATATGGAAAATACGGCAAACCCACTCTCATCGGATCTAATCTGCTGTCATTTAATTTGGCGCATTCGGGCGATCGAGTGCTTTATGCCGTGACCCAGCATGACCCGATCGGCATTGATATCGAGCAGTTGCGTCCGGTGCAGCAGATTGAACAAATTGTCAGCCGCTATTTCTCGCCCGAAGAACGGCAGGCCTTTCAGTCGCTTCCGGTCAACCAGCAGCCGCTTGCTTTTTTTCGTGCCTGGACGGGGAAAGAAGCATTTTTGAAGGCGATCGGGAGCGGTTTATCGTTGCCGTTGGATCAGGTGGCAATCACCCTGTTACCCGGTCAACCTGCCGAACTGCTGGGACTTCCTGCCGACCATTCGGTCAAACAATGGAAGCTGCATCAATTCGTGCCTGCTGCGGGGTATGTCGGGGCGATCGTCGTGCCGCAAAAATCTTTGCAGATTGGTTTCTGGCAGCTGTAAGTTTACACGTAATTCAATGTAAGTCTAATCGATCTGCTGAAGTCAGGTCATGGATTGAGTCACGACGATTGAGTCACTACGCCTTCTAACTCTTCGTCGGTTTGCTGGTAAAGCTGCCGCAGGTGTGCCAGAGTTTCGGGGTCGGGTTGCCAGAATCCGCGTCCCTGTGCCTCTAGCATTCGTCCGACGATGTTGCGAAACGCTTCTGGATTTGCCTGCCGCAGCCGTTCTACCATTTGAGCATCGAGCGCGTAGGTTGCGGCTGCCTGATCGTAGACCCAGGTTTCCTGAAAGTCAGTGGTTCCTGCCCAGCCTATCAAAGCTGTCATGCGCTGAGAAATTTCATACGCCCCGCCCGAACCCTGAGCGATCATTGCTTCTGCCCATTTGGGATTGAGCAGTTTCGTGCGATATTCCATTCGCAGCAAGTCTTCCAGCTTTCGGGGGGTGGTGTCGTTCGAGAAACTTTCCACAAAGCTGGCGGTCACGTTTCGATCGCCCTGCATCTCAGCCGCTTTTTTTAGTCCGCCCGTGTTCGCGTAGTATTCCTGAATGTCGGTCAAGCCATACTCGATTGAGTCAATCTGCTGCACAATGCGATCGGTGGTTTTCAGCAGCGTTTCCAGAATTTCTGGACGAGCCTGCCCTTTGTCTTGGCGTCCGTAGCTAAAGGTATTGCGCCCTGTCCAGGTTTGCCCCAATTCATCGCCCGATTCCCAGTTAGAATCTGTAATGCGATCGTTCACAAGTGAACCAAAATCACCGGAAGGGTTTGAGAACAGTCTTGCAGATGCGTTATCGATGCCCTTGGCTTGCAGAGCAAGAGCGTGTTTACGAATAAAATTTTGGTCGATCGGTTCCTCGATCGTGGATGCTCTGAGGAACAGATCGTCTAATAGCTCAATCACATTCACAAAGCTATCGCGAAAGATCCCAGAGAGGTTTCCCAGCACATCGATTCGGGGATGGTTCAGTTCTGAAAGCGGCTTTAGCTCATAGCGCACAACCCGCCCGGTTCCTTCTTTCACAGGCTCCGCCCCTACCAGTTCGAGAAGAATGCCGATCGATTCTCCTTTTGTTTTGATTGCGTCCAATCCCCAGAGCATGACGGCGATCGTTTCAGGGTAAGTGCCGTGCTCTTGCAAATGCTGAGCGATGAGCGTTTGGGCGATTTTTCGTCCCCGCTCGTAGGCGGCGGCTGAGGGCATCCGGTAGGGATCAAGCGCATGAATGTTGCGTCCGGTGGGCAAAACGCCGATTCCATCTCGCAGCAAATCACCGCCCGGAGCCGGAGGAATGTATTCGCCGTTGAGTCCGCGCAGCAGATTTGTGAGTTCGTCGGTGGTTTGGCTCAGCAGAGTTTTGATCTGGAGAGCGATTTGAATTTCAGAATCAGTCAATTGAGCTTGAGTTGGGTTAAGTGAATCTGTGCAAACGGCATGAATGATCTCATCGGGTAGTCGATCGCCAAAATAAGCTTGGAGATAGCTTTGCAATTCTTCAGCACCAGGAGTTTCCCCCAAGATGTGTAGACCAGAAGAAAAGAGCCGATTTTCTAACACCTGCAAATATTCATAAAGCCGAATCAGGTAATCATCAAACGCATGATTGCTAAACAGCCGAATATTTTCTGGCGTGAATTCAATTCCCGATCGCTTGGCTTCTGTAAAAGGACAATCTGTATCCAACCCTGAATCCAGAATCTTCTTGCAGATTGCCTCCTTCAGCAGATAATTCTTTTCTGGATCTTCGCGATACTCTGCAATGAAATCTCGCAGCGCAACCAGCTCCTTATACAATCCGGCTCGACCATAGGGTGGCACGTTGTAAGACACTAAAACTCCATAGCCACGCCGCTTTGCCAGAATCGACTCTGAAGGATTATTCGCAGCATAAAGATAGAGATTTGGCAGATTTCCTAACAAAATATCCGACCAGGAATAGCCTGTATTGCCCAGCGGAGAACCAGGAAGCCATTCGACCGTGCCGTGCATTCCAAAATGAACGATCGCATCTGCCCTAAACTCATTTTGGAGCCATTTATAATAGGCAGCATATTGAGGATGAGGCGTAAGATCTCGCTCAAACATCAGCCGCATTGGATCACCCTGCAATCCTAAGGGAGGCTGCACGCCAATCCACAGATTTCCTAACTGAATGCCGCCAATCTGAAAGCGATCGCCGCTTGTTTTAATGCCACTTGCGATTAAAGACTGCCACTGTTTTTCAATCCGGCTTGTGAACAGATAGCCGAGCCATTTTTCCAGCGTTCTGGCATTAACTTGAACTGTATCCTCCTGCTCAGAGGCAAACGCTTCATCGGCCTGTTTGACCTGGCGAATTAATTCCTCTCCGTCTTCGGGCAATCGGCTGTCACCAAGCCAGTAGCCTTCGGTTTTCAGGGCCTGCAGCAGCTTGATCAGCGACTTTGGCACATTCAGCAGGGCTGCCGTTCCCGCTGCGCCGTATCCGGGCGGAAAGCCGTAGAGAATAATGGCAATCTTGCGTTCTGCGGCGGTTTTTTGTCGCAGCGCGATCCAGTTTTTGACCCGTCCGGTGAGCCGCTTAACTCGCTCTGGAATTAGATAAATTTCATCCCCCACCAATCCGCCCAAGGGCACGGTATCGATCGCTCCATCCAGCTCTGGCAGCGCGTACAATACCACACTCTGCAAACCGCCAATTCCCTGCCTTGTCCAGGAATGAATATCCTGAATCAGCAAGGGAGCCGCGACAAAATAAGGCACGTTCTTCGCGCTGAGAATTCGCTTTGCCACCTCTACCTGCCGACCCGCCTCCATCGAGCCTGCCGGACCTCCTACCAGCGGAAATCCAATGGTTGAAACGATCGCGTCAATTCTGGCGGCTTCTGGCATCAGCGATAGAATTTCCCGATTTCCCTGCTGTTGTTGCCGTTGCTCATCATCGGTCGTGAGCCAATCCCGCACTGCCACATGGCCCTCGACCCCGTTGATAAAAATCGGTAAGGGAATTAAACCGGCCGCTTCAAAGTGCCGAATCAACTGGGGAATATAGGGCTGCTTTGTAATAACGTGCTTGCGATAAAGCAAAATGGCAACGATCGGAGAACCAGCGCAAATATTTTCAGGAATCTCTGAATGAATATTTTTGTGAACCTCTGGGTGAATTCCTGGTTGAACCGAACTCGATCGCCCTAAATTATCCTGAAAGTACCAGTTTAGATACGCCTGCGGTGATGCAAAATAGCCTGAATAATCCGGGTGAAGCAAACCCATATTCGGCGTTTCAATGGTTTCTGGAATTTCTCCCACCGAAAGCCCCAGATATCGCTCCGCCAGAAACCAGAACAGAGCCGCAACGTTCCCAGAACCACCGGCATTCCAATAGCCGTAGATAATTAGCCAGTTGCGAAGATCCTGCACTTTGCCGATTGGTACATACTTGAGCAGTTTCGGTCCCACCTTTAAAAAGCTGAGATATCCGGCAAGTTTATCTTCTTCGCGCTGCGTGCCGCCAAATTTGCTGAGGATAAACTGTACAGGTTTTGGCATTCCCTTCGGTTTGTCGCCAATGCTGAATTTGCCGATTTGCGTCAGGCTCATCAGCTCCAGCGCAGACTCAAACACGAGCCGAATCGGAATGGATGCAATTCGATCGCGTAGCCACAAGACCTGATCATAATCAAACAGCAAACTGCCAAAAAAGACATCTGCGCTTTGTAATGCCTGTTCGACTTGCGCTGCCTGAGACGTGAGATCTCGATCGCTAAAGACCTGAATCTCCAGATCGGAACAGCGAGACTGCGCCTGCTGTGCTGCCTGACGGTATAAATCAGCGTTAAAAGATTCAAACCCCGCAATTAGAACAATTCGTTTCATGTCTCGCTTCGTGCCCTACTGAGTGCCATAGCAGAATCGCCCTGCCTTTAATTCTAAAGGGATGTTTGAGAAGTCACGATCGCGGCCTGACCTATCTCTCTGTTGCTTCTCTCTGTTGCTTCTCTCTGTCGCCTTAGTAAGGATGTTGACAAAACCACGCCCTCAACAAACAGGTGATGAAAAATAACCCCTCACCGGGCTGGGAAGGGGCTGTTTAGGAATCTACAAAGTAACGAATCTCTGCAAGGGGGCGAATGAGTTGAGCGACTAGCCGTTGAGCCAGCGAGCTGCATCCTTCGCGTGGTAGGTGAGAATCAGGTCTGCGCCCGATCGCTTGAAGCCAGTTAGCGTTTCCATCACGACGCGCTGTTCATCGACCCAGCCGTTTAGCGCCGCCGCTTTCACCATTGCATACTCGCCAGAGACATTGTAGGCAGCGACAGGCAGATTGGTTGCCTGCTTCACGCGCCAGATAATGTCCATATACGCCAGAGCAGGCTTCACCATGAGCATATCTGCACCTTCAGCAATGTCGAGTTCGATTTCCTTCAGGGCCTCCTTGCCATTTGCCGGGTCCATCTGATAGGTGCGACGATCGCCAAACTGTGGAGTAGACTCTGCTGCATCGCGGAACGGACCATAGTATGCCGAAGCATATTTTGCAGCGTAGGACATGATCGGAATATCCTGATAGCCTGCTTCATCCAGACCCGATCGAATTGCCTGCACAAAGCCATCCATCATCCCGGAGGGCGCAATAATATCAGCTCCTGCTTTTGCCTGCGCCACAGCCGTTTTTTTCAGCAGTTCTAGCGTGGGATCATTCAGCACGCGCCCGGTCAGGTCGCCCACTTGCAAATAGCCGCAGTGACCGTGGGAGGTATATTCACACAGGCAAGTGTCGTTGATGACGATCAGATCAGGGACGGCTTCCTTTACCGCAGTGGTTGCGCGTTGAACAATGCCGCACTCATGCCATGCGTCGGTGGCATCGGTGTCTTTGTCGGCGGGAATGCCAAACAGAATAATCGCGGGAATTCCCAGGTCGTAAACTTCTTTTGCTTCTTCGACAATTTTGTCAACCGAAAGCTGATAAACGCCCGGCATCGATCGCACCTCGTTAGCAATCGACTCACCCGGAACCGCAAAAAGCGGATAAATCAGATCGCTGGTCGTCAAAACGTTTTCCTGCACCATGCGGCGGAGCTGCGGATGGCTACGAAGGCGACGGGGGCGATGGGTCGGAAACATAGATTTACTAAAAGGAGTCTGCTTGCTGATTCTTAAAAGTTTAGAACCTGAACGCCCCCCTTACCTCTACGGGAGTTACAAACCGTAAAGATAGCCTTGATCAAACGCGCTTACTGCGACCTGAACTTCACAAACTGAAACGTAATCGTTCCAGCGATCGTTCTCAGCAGCGAGAGCATTAGGGCAAAACGATTGGAGCAAAACGACTGGGGCAAACCGAAAAAATCCTGCCTAATCTCCTGAAAGATGAACAACCAGTTCCCTGCGGTGGCCGTGATCTCGATGCTCCCACACATAAATACCCTGCCAGGTTCCCAGTACAAGACGACCGTTTGCGATCGGAATTTGCTCTGAAGTGTGAGTCAGGACGGTGCGAATATGGGCAGGCATATCATCCGGTCCTTCGGTGCTGTGAATGTAGTTGTACCCGTCGGGCACCAGTTTCGCCAGAAAGTTAGACAAATCTTTTAACACGTCTGGATCAGCATTTTCTTGAATAATCAAACTGGCAGAGGTATGGCGAAGAAACAGCGTACAAAGCCCGGTTTGAATTCCCGCATCAGCAACGATCGCCGCAACTTTTGAGGTGATTTTATGGAGAGATTTGCCGTTGGTCTGAATGGTAATCGCTTGCTGATAGTGAGACATAGCGGGGTGTTAAGAACCTGTTTCTATTTTTGTTGTCTGTCTTTATTGTAAAATTTCCGCTGCTCATCTTGCTTCATTTCGATATTCTGGTGGGCTTCACTGATTCTTAGCGTCTTATCCAGCAGGTCCTATCCAGCAGTGTCATGAAGCCATGTCCCTTTTGCTTGTTTTTGATCTAGCGGTACACTATCTAGCGATACACTTCAACTCGTTTGCGCTAGTGTTGAGATTTTTTAACAATTTACAGTTTTAATTCATTGTGGCATCACCGATTCTCAAACGTTTTTCTTTCATCGTCTGCTCGATCGCACAATGGCTTTTCAAGCTGTAAATGCTTGGAGACGACCCAAATTCAGCGAGATGACTGCGAATTTCAGAACCTTAAAAAGGAGCGTCAGCGATCGGGACGTTATTACGCGAGATTTAGACGTTATTACGCGAGATTCAATTTAAATATTTGCCAGACCCGACAAAAAGGTCGATTTAACCAGCCGTCGTCTTAACTCAGGAACTTTATTACAAACAGCACCGTCAATACACGATGGAACCTACAGAATCACTGTGATTCTGCACTCATTTGAGGCTGTTGACCCATGCTGTTCAACTCTTCGTCTCGTCCCGCTAATCAGGACAACCCATTTGCCAATCGCACCCGCTTGTTTAACTTCTCATCTGACTATGGTGACAGCCTGAAGAATGCCGAAAATATTGGCAGCATCAAGCGCGGCAAAAGCTACGACTATTCCGGGGACGTAGGCGGTGACGATCTCGATTTCTTTAAATTTAAGCTCGATCGCCGGGGCAAAATCTTTGCGACGCTCAATAACAAAAGCGATCGCGATGAACCGATCGCCATTAGCCTGCTAAATCGTCAGGGCAAAGTGGTGAAAGCCCAAGATAACTTTCTGTTTGCCAACGTTGAAGCAGGGGAGAGCCAGACGATCTCCGTGAGAGGACTGGCAAAAGGAACTTATTTTCTCCGCATTCAGAGCGAAAACGGACGGGACGAAGACTATGATCTGAACTTATCCCAGTCTGGCTCTTCCTCACCGACCCCGGGATTTGATCAGTCGGTCAATCTCGGTACGCTGCGACCGGGCGATCTTTTCTCTGAATCGGGAACGGTGGGCGGCAGCGACGTTGACTTTTACCGCTTCAGCGTAGACAACACCAGCCGCATTTCTGCCCGTCTCAGTAGCTCAGATTTCAACGCAGACCCGATCGCCTTCTCGATTCTAGACAGCCAGCGACGTACGGTAATGACCGAGAGCGGCAGATTTTTGTTTAGTAACGTGGAAGGCGGTGATAGTGACACGCTGTTTGCGCCCACCCTGGCTTCGGGAACGTACTATGTGCGGGTGCAGAGCGAACAGGGACGCAACGAACCCTATCAATTGTTGGTAGAGCGATCGACAGTGACGGTGACTCCAATTTAGCGTTCCTGCTCTGACTCGTCCCTCTAGGACGTGCTTTAACGCTTTCTAATGGTGGTTTACTTACCGATGGTAAGTGACTGATCCGAGCGCTTTTACAGCACATTCTGGGGGGACAGTTCACCGCTAGCTGATTTTAAACGTCCTCCTATCGAACGGGGGAAAATTTCCTGCGGCGATCTGCACAAACTCCTTTACTCGCTTCATGACTCGATCGCTTAAATCTGGCGCATCCGCATCAAACCATTCGATCGATCGATCGGCGTGAAACCAGGTACGCTGCTGCTTGGCAAATTGTCGGGTATGCAAAACGACGCGCGATTGTGCCTCTGTCAGGGAGATTTCACCGGAAAGAAACTGCCTGATTTCCTGATAGCCCAGGGTGTTGAGCAACGGTAAATCGGCTCCATATTTCTGGCAAAGGCGATCGACTTCTTCGACAAAGCCATTGGTAATCATCTGAGCAGTACGCTGCTCAATGCGTCGCGTGAGCTGCTCCCAGTTCGCATCCAGCCCAATCTGCAAAATCGGATACGGGGGCGGTTGTTCGCCCTGCTGCTGCGAAATCGGACGACCCGTGACATAAAACACTTCTAATGCCCGCAAAGTTCTGACCCGATCGTTGCAGTGAATCTTTTCGGTCGAAACCGGATCAACCTGCCGCAGCATCGCATAGCACTGAGGTTGACCTAACGCCTGAAGCTGCGATCGAAGTTCGGGCTGCGGAGCTACTCTGGGAATTTTTAAGCCGCGCACGATTGATTTAATATAGAGCCCCGTACCGCCCACCAGTAGAGGAATCGCGGTTTGCGACTGGTGCAGACGATCGATTTGTTGCTGTGCCAGGGTTTGATAATCTGCCAGAGTCAGCGTTTCGGTGGGGTCACAAAGGTCGATCAGGTGATGGAGAGCCTGCTGACGTTCGGCGATCGTGGGCTTGGCAGTGCCGATGTCAAACTCCCGGTAAATCTGCCGCGAATCGGCACTCAAAATCACGCCCGGAAGCTTTTGGGCTAAATCGATCGCCAAACTTGATTTTCCGGTTGCCGTTGCCCCACCGATCGCGATTAAAATAGGGACAGAAGCGTTTAGTACATCTGTATTTCTCTGACTCATTCTGGCTTGTTCAGGGGGGTCACAGGGACAGCAGCGCAAGTGGGGTGATTAGAAGGAGATTCGATCCCCTTTTAAAAGTTCGCCTCAGACCGCTCAGAAACCGTCTGAAACCCTTTTGTGCTAGAATTTCTGTATGATCTGATGTTTTGAGGTAAAAGTGGGCCTCAAGCAATTTTAGGAGCACTTCATTCATGACGACAAATTATGGTGCTGATCAGATTCAAGTCCTGGAGGGCTTGGAAGCAGTCCGCAAGCGTCCGGGCATGTATATCGGCAGCACAGGTCCGCGAGGTCTGCATCATCTAGTCTACGAAGTTGTGGATAACTCCGTTGATGAGGCGTTGGCAGGCTACTGTAAACAGATTGAAGTCAGCATTAATGCCGATGGCTCCGTCACCGTTACAGACGATGGACGCGGCATTCCCACCGATGTCGTCGCTCGCACAGGCAAATCAGCCCTCGAAACCGTACTCACCATTCTGCACGCAGGCGGTAAGTTTGGCGGCGGCGGCTATAAGGTGTCTGGTGGTCTGCACGGCGTGGGGATTTCGGTCGTAAACGCGCTGTCGGAATGGGTCGAAGTCACCGTTTGGCGCGACAAAAAACAGCACAAGATGCGGTTTGAGCGGGGCATCACCGCAGGCGAGATGCAGGTGCAGCCGACCCAAGAAAGCCGCACGGGAACATCGGTGACGTTCAAGCCTGATACTGATATCTTTACCACGGGCATCGAGTTTGACTACAACACGCTGGCGGGTCGTTTGCGGGAGCTGGCATATCTGAATGCCGGAGTCAAGATTACATTCAGGGACGATCGCCTGGAACTGCAAAAAGACGGCGAGACGCGGATCGAAACCTATTTCTATGCAGGCGGCATCCGCGAGTATGTCACCTACATGAACCACGACAAGCAAGCCATCCACGAAGAAGTGGTCTACGTGAGCGGCGAGCGCAATAACGTGCAGATCGAGGTGGCGTTGCAGTGGTGCGCCGATGCCTACACCGATAATCTGCTGGGCTTTGCGAACAACATTCGCACGATCGACGGTGGCACACACCTAGAAGGACTGAAAGCCGTCCTGACTCGTACCATGAATGCGATCGCCCGCAAGCGCAACAAGCTCAAAGAAAACGAGTCCAATCTGGCAGGCGAAAATATCCGGGAAGGTCTAACGGGCGTGATCTCGGTGAAAGTGCCTGACCCCGAATTTGAGGGACAAACCAAGACCAAACTGGGCAATACCGAAGTGCGTGGCATTGTCGATTCGCTCGTGGGTGAAACCCTGACCGAGTATCTGGAGTTCCGCCCCGGTGTAGCAGATTCGATTCTGGAAAAGGCGATTCAGGCGTTTAATGCGGCAGAGGCGGCGCGGCGTGCCCGTGAACTGGTGCGGCGTAAGTCGGTGCTGGAATCCTCGACGCTGCCCGGAAAACTGGCAGACTGTAGCTCTCGCGATCCCAGTGAATCTGAAATCTTCATCGTAGAAGGTGACTCCGCAGGCGGCTCGGCAAAGCAAGGGCGCGATCGACGCTTTCAGGCAATCCTCCCTTTGCGCGGCAAGATCCTCAACATCGAGAAAACCGACGACGCGAAGATCTATAAAAATGCCGAAATTCAGGCACTGATTACCGCACTCGGTCTGGGCATCAAGGGCGAAGAGTTTGACGCTTCCCAGTTGCGCTATCACCGCATTGTGATTATGACCGATGCGGACGTAGACGGCGCCCACATTCGCACCCTGCTCTTGACCTTCTTCTACCGCTATCAGCGATCGATGGTCGATCAGGGCTATGTCTACATTGCCTGCCCGCCGCTTTATAAGGTGGAGCGGGGACGCAACCATTACTACTGCTACAGCGATCGAGAGCGAGATCAAATCATTGCCGGATTCCCAGAAAACGCCAAGTACGAAATTCAGCGATTTAAGGGTCTGGGTGAAATGATGCCGCAGCAACTCTGGGATACCACAATGAACCCGGAGACGCGTACCCTGAAGCGAGTCGAAATTGAAGACGCCGCCGAAGCAGACCGAATCTTTACCGTACTAATGGGCGATCGGGTGGCTCCCAGACGCGAGTTCATCGAAACCCACGGTTCGAAGATCAACCTGATGGATCTGGATATTTGATCTGGATATTGAAAGCTGATGGATTCGCGCAGGGTTAGGGATTCGCAGAAAAGCTAACTGTTGGGTTCGGAGTCGGATGAGTGTCGGCTCAGCGTCGTTTCACAGCAAAATTCAGCAATAGCACGGGTAGGATGACCTCAATCCTTTGCCCGTGCTGTTTTTATGTTTCTAGGTCTACAAGCCTTCTGGGAACTCACCGCTTGAGAAAACCATCAAATATAGTTCAAAGATCAGGCAGCGGCAAGCGGAATGCGCCGAATGCAGGGATAACTTCAACAAAGTGCAAAATTTCAATACATTCTTTGTAAAAGGATGGGAAATCGGGGGTAGTTTTGGGCAAGCTATTAAGAGAGCGATCGGAATCTACCTTAGGATAGATGTTAAGCTCGTATAGACCGAATCCCCGTTCCGTTTTCGTCATCCTTACACGCAATTCATCATGACTTTCAAGAGCCGCAATTTCAACTTCCCGATTTGGCAGTATCTCAACCAGCACGTCTTTGATAGCAACCGTCCGCTTATCTTGAGCCCTCACCGCTTCTGGAGACGGCATCATATCCACCATTTGGAGCGTTGCTGGTTCAGCTCCCATCCCGAAGAGCATTTTCGGAACTGAGCGGCTCAGGGTAAAAATCACCGAAACCTGCTAGGGCTGTATTTTCTTCACTACACAATACTAAAACGGAAAGGGGCTGATGCCCCTTATTTTTTAGCTTATCACGATTTAATTGAGCGCGATCGTTTATTCATCAGTTCCCGGTAGGACGGAGCGCAGAGGGCTGCTCCCTTGGTGAAGGCAGTGCTTCTCTAGCGGCGTATTCCTGCTTCGATCGCTGCTCTTGTTTCGTTTATGAACGCGGATGAATGCAGATTAGTTCTGCAAAACCGCTTTGCGCTACTTGAGCTGCAAACACTGTTTCGTCACCGACTTTGCCAGGGATCGCAGCATTTCGGTCGTCGCGCTCCAATTGACGCAGGCATCGGTAATGCTTTGCCCATAGGTCAACTGGCTGAGGTCTTGCGGAATCGACTGCTTGCCCTCCACCAGATGACTTTCAACCATGACGCCCATAATGTGCTTTGAGCCCGCGGTAAGCTGTTCGGCAATGTTTTCTAGGACGAGGGGCTGGCGTTGGTGGTCTTTTCCAGCGTTGTCATGGCTGCAATCGATCATCATGCGGGTGTTGAGCTTCAGGCGTGCCAGTTCCTTCGCCGCGTGCTGAACGTGATCGGTGTCGTAGTTGGGACCGTGCTTGCCGCCGCGCAGCACCAGATGCCCATCAGGATTGCCCGTGGTCGTGACAATGCTTGCCAAGCCGTCTAGATTGATTCCCAGGAAACGATGGGGCTGACTGGCTGCCAGCATCGCATTTGCCGCCGCTGAGAGACTGCCATCGGTATTGTTTTTAAAGCCAATCGGCATGGATAGCCCCGATGCCATTTCGCGGTGGGTCTGGCTTTCGGTGGTGCGTGCACCGATCGCCGTCCAGGAAATCACGTCTGCAATATACTGCGGAATAATGGGGTCGAGCAGTTCGGTTGCAGCGGGGAGTCCGAGCTGTGCCAGGTCAAGCAGGAGTTTGCGGGCAACACGCAGTCCAGTGTTGATGTCGTAGCTGCCGTTCAGGTGAGGATCGTTGATCAAGCCTTTCCAGCCGATCGTTGTGCGCGGCTTTTCAAAATAGACTCGCATGACAATTTCTAGATCGTCTTCGAGTTCCTTTCGCAGCACTGCTAGCTTTTCGCCATATTCCAGCGCAGCATTCACGTCGTGCACCGAGCAGGGTCCGACAATTACCAGCAGTCGTCGATCTTCTGCCTGCAAAATATGACGGATTCGATCGCGGGTTTCGGCGACCAAGGTGGCAGCGGTTTCAGTAATGGGTAGCTCGTGATGGAGCATCGCCGGACTGATCAACGGGCGGGTTTCAACAACGTGCAAATCAAAGATTTTGTGCATGGTCAACTCACAGGGTCGCGGTTCGCAAGAGCGGATGAATATGGGTGGCTGCGGTTCCTTTAGAGTTGCGCGCAGCACTAATCGAACTGATCAAAAGCCTGATTAAAACAGTTAGCCCCAAACATTCTACCGAATCCTGAGGGGTAACCCTGAGGGTTTACTTCAGCCTGAACTAAAGTTTTTCCAAGCTTCAAATCCAATCTTTAAATGGGGAATGAGGAGGTGGGCAGTTAATTTGGGTTTGAGGAAAGCGGGTGAAGGAACTGGATTGGTGTTTAGGGTGATTGAAGATTGAGAGATCTATGTTGGCTCATCGGCGGGTTGAGAAAGCGCGTCAGGGGGTTAATCCGACCGTGATTTGTCAGGTTTCGGTGGGGCGAGTTGGGGGATGTTCGGTTTTTGCGGGGGGATTCGCTGTTGCTGTCTAACCTTGTCGTGCCCGACCTGAATGCTTTCCTGGATGGGTGAAATTGCGGCAGCGATCGAGCGATACCAGACAGCGATACCAGACAATGAGTTAAAGGCATTACCATCGGGCGATCGGTGAGAAATCCGATAGGGTCGCTTTGTGAACCATTGTGAATTGTGAGCCATCTTGAATGGGCATAGAGGAGCAGCGCATGAGCCTGACTGAGCAAGTTTTGTCGCAGATTCCTGGCAATGTTTTAGCGGGGTTGCGGCAGGCCGATCTCCTGTGGCAGTCCTACAAATCTAATCAAACCGTGTTGCCCGTAACAGAAGTTGTGCGCGTCAATGCGAATGCTCTGGAGGCGACAGCGTGGGATGTAGTGATTTGTGGGGGGACGCTGGGAATTTTGCTGGGAGCAGCACTGGCACAACAAGGGTGGAAGGTTGCGCTGATCGAACGGGGAACACTGCGGGGACGCGACCAGGAATGGAATATTTCGCGCAAAGAGCTGCACGTTCTGACGGAAATGGAACTGCTGACCGCAGCAGAATTAGAACAAACGATCGCTACAGAATTTAATCCGGTAAACATTCGCTTTCATCAAGGCGTTAATCTTGCAGTGAACGACGTGCTGAACGTGGGCGTTGATCCGGTGTATTTGCTGGAGCGACTCAAGCAGCGATTTCTGGAAGCCGGGGGATATTTGCTGGAGAATACTGCTTTCATAGGAGCGATCGTTCACAAAAACGGGGTAAAGATTTCCGTTGAATCTCAAGATAAATTTCAAAGCAAATCCGAAACCGAATCCCGGACTGAATTCGAAAATCATGCAGGTGGGAATTCCAGTTTGACAGCGCGTTTACTAATCGATGCGATGGGGCACTTTTCGCCGATCGTCCGTCAGGTTCGCAGCGGGTCTAAGCCGGATGCCGTTTGTCTAGTGGTGGGAACCTGCGCGGAGGGCTTTACGGCGAACCAGACGGGCGATCTGTTTGCTTCAATGACACCCATTCAGAATCAGTGCCAGTATTTTTGGGAAGCGTTTCCGGCACGAGATGGACGCACAACTTATTTGTTTACCTATCTGGATGCTCATCCCGATCGCCCCAGCTTAGAGCAGCTCTTTGAGGATTACTTCACTTTGCTACCGAACTACCAACAGGTGGATCTGGCGCAGCTTCAGTTCAAGCGGGCTTTGTTCGGCTTTTTTCCCTGCTATCGGGAGAGTCCGCTACAGTCGCCCTGGGATCGGTTTCTGGCGATCGGGGATAGCAGCGGGGCACAGTCGCCTTTGAGCTTTGGCGGATTTGGCGCGATGATTCGGCATTTGCAGCGATTAACAGCGGGAACCGATGCCGCTCTGCGAAGTAATCAGCTCGACCGCCGATCGTTAAATCTGCTGCAACCCTATCAGCCCAGCCTCACCGTCACCTGGCTCTTTCAGCGGGCAATGAGCGTGGGCATGGAGCAGACGATCGATCCCAATCAAATTAATAGGCTGCTGTCTGCTGTCTTTGAGGAAATGCGGCAGCTTGGCGACCCGGTGCTGAAGCCGTTTCTTCAGGATGTGGTGCAGTTTCCTGCACTGTTTCAAACGCTGATGCAGGTTGGGGTCAAGCATCCGGCGATCGTGCTTAAAATTATTCCCCAGGTGGGAGTTGCTGCCCTGCTGGAGTGGACAAAACACTTCGCCAATCTGGGGCTGTATCATCTTCTGTCTTCTCTCCCTGCAAACCCCCTGATTTCCTCAACTCCCCTCGAAAAAACTCAGTCTGAGGCGTGGCAATATCGGCTCGATCGCTGGCGAGATGCCTGGAAATATGGCTCAGGAAAGGATTATTAAAGACCCGTTAAACTGGATAGGTGAGATACATTTTGAAAGGATACCCGCATGGACTTTCCCCTGGCGCGGCAGCGATTTTACCAGGAAATCCATCAGCCTGATGAAGAGATTAATCTGGCGCGTGCTGCCCTTTATCTGGCGCAAGAGGAATACCCGGATCTGGACGTTGAGGAATACCTGAACGCCCTGGATACGATGGCATCAGAAATCGCTGAACGACAGCCTCAAGAGGCTTACCCGCTTCGCACGATTAAAACTATCAACCAGTACCTTTACGAAGACCTCAAGTTTCACGGCAATACAGACGATTACTACGACCCGGATAACAGTTACCTGAATCAAGTGATCGATCGGCGGGCGGGAATTCCGATCACGCTGTCGCTGGTCTACCTGGAAGTGGCGAGGCGGCTAGGGTTTCCGATGGTCGGCGTGGGCATGCCGGGGCATTTTTTGATTCGTCCCGTGGTGGGTGAAATGCAGATTTTTGTCGATCCGTTTCGGCGGGGCGAAGTCATGTTTGCGGAGGACTGTCAGCAGCGGCTCAGCGAAATTTACGGCAGACCGATCGAACTCCGTCCCGAATTCCTGGAGCCTGTGACTGCCCGCTATTTTTTGGCGCGAATGCTGAACAACCTGAAAGCCATCTACCTGACCCGAAGCGACATTCCGCGATCGCTGGCAACCATTGAGCGAATTTTGCTGCTGTTTCCTGACTCGCCGACCGACCAGCGCGACCGAGGCTTGCTGTATTACCAAACCGGACGCTGGACTGAAGCCAGCCAAGATCTCGAAGACTATCTGCTGCAAACTCCCGATGCTCAGGATGCAGTCGTGGTGCAAGAGCTGCTGCGGCGGATGGGACGGGAGGTTTAGTCTTCTGTGGGAGCGTCTGCGGCGTTGAGATCCTGATAGGCAGCTTGGGTCAAGTCCTGCAAGGATTGGCGAGTGGAGGTAGGGTCGTCACGGAGGCGATTTTTGGATGTCTCTGAAGGTTCTGCGCTGAGCCAAAGCAGATATTCAATGTTTCCGGCGGGTCCAAGTAGGGGCGACCAGGTAAGCCCGCGATCGTGCCATCCCAGGGCTTCTGCGCACTGCAACACTTGCTCGATCGCCCCTGCCTGATCCTTGAGATCGCGCACAACGCCTTTTTTGCCAATTTTCTCTTTGCCCACTTCAAACTGAGGCTTGACCAGCAAAATGGCTTCGCGTGGGGTTTGCAGCAAATCCCAGAAAGCGGGCAGCACCTTGGTCAGGGAAATAAACGAGACATCGATCACGCCCAGATCCGGGTAGGGGCGATGCGAAGCAGTTCCCCCTTCGGGGTAATCGTCCCCATATAGCTCTTCCGGTTTCAGATAGCGCAGGTTGGTACGTTCCTTCAAAATCACACGCGGATCTTGCCGCAGTCTCCAGGCGACCTGTCCATAGCCCACATCAATGCCGTAAACCTGTTTTGCCCCTGCTTGCAGCAAACAGTCCGTGAAGCCCCCGGTCGAAATGCCGCCATCCAAACAAACACGATCGGCGATCGGAACTTGAAAAACCCGCAGTGCTTTTGCCAGCTTTTCACCCCCCCGTGACACGTAGGGCGATTTTTGCTTGACCTGAATCTGGGCTGCGGTGTCAACTTCGGTTCCTGGCTTATCCACTCGCTGCTGATTGACCATCACTTCTCCCGCCCGAATCAGCCGCTGTGCCTGCTGTCGAGAAGTGCAGAGATTCAGTTCAACTAAAAGCGCGTCAAGACGTTGTTTCGGCAAGGGTCAATCTCTTAGAACGTCAGGTCGGTGGTGGGCTGGCGGTTAATCGTGAGACGGACGATCGACAAGGTGAGAATCAGCAAAAACATCGCTAAACCGATCGTGCAGGCATAGCTAATTTCGAGATCCTGAAAGGCTTTCTCGTAGACGTAGTAAACCAGGGTTTTAGAGCTGCTGCGCGGTCCGCCCTGGGTCATGATAAACACTTCTTCAAAGACTTTGGTGGCAGAAATGGCTGAGATGACCCCCACGAGCAACAGATAGGGACGCATCAGGGGAACCGTAATATCCCAATGTTTGCGCCAGCCGTCGGAGCCGTCGATCGCCGCTGCTTCATACAAATCACCCGGAATGCTTTGAAGTCCCGCCAGATAGATCACCATGTAGTAGCCCAAGCCTTTCCAGATCGTGACGATCATGACGCTGAACAAGGCAAACCGAGGGCTGGTGAGCCAGGGAATGCCGTCCTGAGAGAGGTTGAGCCACTGCAAAAACTGATTGAACAAGCCGTTCTCAGCATAGAGCCATCGCCACGCAATTCCTGCTACCACCATCGAGATCACCACAGGAGTATAGTAGGCGGCACGAAACCAGCGAATGCCTTTGATTGGCTGATTCACCAGAATGGCTAAACCGAGGGGCAGCATCACCAGGATTGGGACAACGCCGACCAGATAGACGATCGTATTTCTCAGGGTTTTCCAAAAGATAGGATCGGTCAGAAGTCGCTGAAAATTCTCGAAGCCAATCCAGATCGGCGGCTCGGTAATGTCATATTCGTAGCGGGTGAAGCTGAGAAAAAACGCTTGCAGTGCCGGATAAAACACCGTCAGCCCCAGCAGCAGCAGCGCAGGCAGCAAAAACAAATAGGGCGTGAGACGATGCCAGGACGGTTTGGACGAAAAGGCACTCCAGGATTTCAACATAGGAGGCAGGCGTCGATCGATTAAAGGGGCGACAGATAAGGGGCGATAAGATTAAGTTGGCGAATCAAGCTGGCGAATCACGTGGCCGAATCTTCCGCCCGATCATAGCCCGTTTCGGTGGATCTGGCGATGTGAAGCAGTTCCCCTTTTGTTAAGCATTCCTTGAGAGAAAACGGCATCGAGAAGAATACGCCACAATAGAAGGGTTAAGCCTCGATCGAGATGAAATTGAAAGGTTATTTCCTATGGAAATGCACGAACTGATTACGCTGGCACTGATGCTGACTCCAGGGCTACTGCTGTCGATCCTGGTGATGGGCATTTTTGCCTTAGGCGGTTAAGCACTAGCGATCGGCTGCGATTCGGTGTATTTGTGGGATATTCCTTCTATATGCAAATTTCTGGGTTGCAGCTGACGCGGCTTGATTATCAGCAGAATGAATCATCTACCCCTGGGAAAGCCAGTTCCCGGCAATCGTCCCGCCCCCACGACTTCCCCGACCGGTTCGACCGAGATTCTCCATGTTCTGAAGTACAACATTACGGCTTTGGAAGAGGGCGTGCTGCTTAGCATTTGGGAACCCGCCGCGAGAAACGACACGCGGGTCAAGCCTTTTCTATACATGGTGAAATATCGATTGCCCTCTGAAGCAGATGCGCGAAAACTGCTGGCTCACTACATTTCTGCCTATAAAACGGGCAGCCTAACCGCTCATGGATTTTAGGAGGACGATCGATTTGCCGCAGCATTGCGCCGCAGCATTTCGGGTTTAATTCGCCGCAGTGCAGAAGCCGGAAAGCGTTGATCCCATTCTTCGTCTGAGAGGTGGGCGATCGTCTCTAATTCGGGAGCCACGTTCCAGGGATAGGGCTGAAACTCTGCAACGTCGGTTTCCTGGGCGAAACGCTGATTCCAGGGACAGACATCCTGGCAGATATCGCATCCGGCGATCCAGCCCTGCATTTTGCTAGCGATTTCGGGTGGGAGGGTGTCGGCGCGATTTTCGATCGTGTGATAAGCGATGCAGCGATTCGCGTCTACGACAAAGGGTTGCGTAATTGCTCCAGTCGGGCAGGCTTCTAGACAGCGGGTACAGGAGCCGCAGTGCTGCGTATGGGGGCGATCGGGCGGCAGTTCCAGATTGGTTAAAACCTCGCCCAGAAATACCCAGGAGCCATACTCGCGGGTGATCACATTGCTGTTTTTGGCAATCCAGCCGATGCCTGCCTGCTCTGCCCAGGCCTTATCCTGAATTGGTCCTGTATCGGCGTAGTATCGCGCCTCAATGCCTTCGCCCTGCGCCTGAAGCCACTGGGAAAATGCCTTGAGTTTTTTATGCAGAATGCGGTGGTAGTCTCGCCCCCAGCCATAGCGCGAGATTTTGGCGTACTGTTCGCCTTCAGGTCGTTGCTGGGGGGTGTAATAGTTCAACGCGACGCAAATGACCGATCGCACCGAGGGCAACAGCGATCGCACGTCCTGCCGTCGGGGGTTTGCCATCCATTCCATATCTGCTGCATAGCCGCGATCGAGCCACTGTTGCAGCGCAGGAGGATGAGGCTCTACGGCATCAGCAGAGGCAATTCCTGCTTTGTGAAAGCCAATTTCTAAAGCTTTTTGCTTGATTGTGTCGCTATCAATGCAAATCATTACAGAATCCTGGGATTGAATGAGGCGTGAAAGAATGGGAAAGGCAATCGATCGGGCTATCCTGGAAGTAGCCTGAGTAGGATTACTCATTTAAACAGCTCTACCAGAGCTACAGGCATTCACCGATTTCCATTTTTTGATTCCCATTGTCATGGACTTCTTCCGCCAGTTTGCCAAATCTTTTCGCAGTGCAGCCAGCGATGATAGCTTTCTCTCTGGGCTGAAGCGCGTGGAGACGATCGTCGCCAAGATTTTGTCGCTGGCAATGGTGGTGGTCATTTTTGTCAGCGTGCTCGAGCTGTGTCTGTTTATTGGCAAGGAAGTGTTGCTTAACGACAAGCTGGCAGACCCCGAGCAGTTTCATACAGTGACGCTGATCAAGGTGTTTGGCTTGTTTCTCAACATTCTGATCGCGCTGGAAGTGCTGGAGAATATTACGGCGTATCTGAAAAAGCACGTTGTTCAGCTTGAATTAGTGGTGATCACATCATTAACCGCCGTTGCGCGAAAAATTATTATCTTCGACTTCTCAAAATCTGGCGGCCTGGAGCTGATGGCACTTGCGTTAGCAATCTTTGGATTGTCGATTAGCTACTGGATCGTGCGCCGCACCAATAAAAGCACCGGATCTTCCCACTAATTGAATCGGTATTCCTCCTGCTTTTTTGTGAACAGTTTTCTAGACAGATAGGATAGACTGTCATTTTGTGAATTTCTATAAACTGCGGGAGCATTGAGAGAATGGGCAAAAAGCCGATCGATCAAGGTATTGGCGTTGACAAACTAAACGGAAAAAAAGCGGACAAGGCAAGCAAGAAGCAGCGTGAGATTTTAGCTGAACCATTGGTTGCCCCAATTGCTGTTGCTCAGGAACCGCAAAAGAACCAGGACATTAAACCCGTCGCGCCAAAGAAGACCTGGACGATCGAAGATAGCGAGGAACTGTATCGCATTAATGGCTGGGGCGAGCCATATTTCTCGATTAACGCTGCCGGACACATCACCGTATCTCCGAGGGGCGATCGAGGCGGTTCGCTGGATCTGTATGATCTGGTTCATGCGTTGAAACAGCGCAATCTCGGTTTACCCTTGCTGATTCGCTTTTCTGACATTCTTGAAGACCGGATCGAGCGGCTCAATGCCTGCTTTTCCAAGGCGATCGCCAAGTATCGCTATCCGGGTGTGTATCGCGGCGTGTTTCCCGTCAAGTGTAACCAGCAACGGCATTTAGTCGAGGATCTGGTGCGCTTCGGCAAACCCCATCAGTTTGGGCTGGAGGCAGGCTCGAAACCAGAATTGCTGATTGCCCTGGCAACGCTGGATACGCGCGGTGCGCTGCTAATTTGCAATGGCTACAAAGATCGCGAATATATCGAAACGGCAATTCTGGCACAGCGATTGGGGCATACGCCGATTATCGTGCTGGAGCAGCTCGAGGAAGTTGATTTTGCGATCGAAGCGGCACGTAAACTTAATATTCAGCCGATTCTGGGCGTGCGGGCAAAACTGAGCGCAAAGGGCATCGGTCGCTGGGGAACGTCGGCAGGCGATCGGGCAAAGTTTGGCTTGACGGTTCCCGAAATTATCCAGACGGTGGAAAAGCTGCGTCAGGCAGGAATGCTCAATGCGCTACAGTTGCTGCACTTCCACATCGGTTCCCAAATTTCTGCGATTAGCGTCGTCAAAGACGCCCTGCGAGAAGCCAGCCAAATCTACGTCGAGCTTGCCCGCCTAGGTGCAGACATGAAGTATCTGGATGTGGGCGGCGGTCTAGGCGTGGACTATGACGGCTCCAAGACCAATTTCTACGCTTCCAAAAACTACAACATGCAGAACTACGCGAATGACGTAGTGGCAGCAATTAAGGACGCTTGCGAAGGTGCTAGTATTCCGGTTCCGACCCTAGTGAGCGAAAGCGGACGGGCGATCGCCTCTCATCAGTCAGTATTGGTATTTGACGTGCTGAGTACAAGCGAGGTTGTGGTCGAACAGCCAGAGCCGTCGCAGGAGCAAGACCATCTGGTAATTCGCAATCTCTACGAAACCTATCAGTCGATCAACGCTGATAATTATCAGGAGATGTATCACGACGCGACCCAGTTTAAGGAAGAAGCCGTAAGCCTGTTTGGTTTTGGCTATCTCAGCCTGACCGATCGCGCCCGGGCAGAACGACTTTACTGGTCATGCTGCGGCAAAATTCTGGAAATCGCCCGACAGCAGGACTATGTGCCCGACGACCTGGAAGATCTGGAAAAGATCATGGCATCGATCTACTACGTCAACCTATCGGTGTTTCAGTCGGCTCCCGATAGTTGGGCGATCGATCAGCTTTTCCCGATCATGCCCATCCATCGTTTAGACGAAGAACCGACCGAGCGCGCCACGTTAGCGGATCTCACCTGCGACAGCGACGGCAAAATCGACCAGTTCATCGACCTGCGCGACGTGAAATACGTCCTGGAACTGCACGACCTGGAGCTGATCGAGCAACCCGACCACCCAGACGGCACAAAACCCGTCTCCCGCTACGAGCCATACTATCTGGGAATGTTCCTCAGCGGTGCGTATCAGGAGATCATGGGCAACCTGCACAACTTGTTTGGCGACACGAACGCAGTGCACATCAAGCTAACGCCAAAGGGCTATCAGATTGTTCATGTGGTGAAGGGCGACACGATGACTGAAGTTCTGGGCTATGTTCAGTACGACTCAGAAGATCTGGTCGAAAAGATTCGGATGCGATCGGAGCAGGCTCTCCAGGAAAACCGCATCACCCTTCAGGAAGCACAGCTTTTGCTGCAAAACTACGAGCGCAGCTTGAGCGGCTATACCTATTTGTCCCTATAGAGTTTGTGCCTGTAGCTGCATTGTCAGAATGACCCAATTTGGGTCAAATATCTGTTTGAGAAGCCGTAGAGGTTTTGCATTGCCTCCTCTATTTGCGACTTCTCAAACATCTTTTCGTAAGGGCAAGCGCAGTGTGCCCCAAGTTTGAACTAGCTACAAAATGCGATTTAGTAGACTCTGCGGCTAGCAAAAGCGTAGTACAGCCAGAGGGCAATAACTGCACCAATTACAGCGATCGCCAGTCCGGTAAAGGTGAAACCGACTCCGCTTAATGCGAGAGAACCTGTCGTGAGCAGGGTGTAGAGTGTGCCACCGACAAAGGCACCAATAATTCCTAAAAGCATGGTTCCCAGGATACTGCTGCTCTGGTAGCCCGGATAGATTGCTTTTGCGATCGCACCCGCCAGTAGACCCATCACAATCCAAGCTAAGATACCCATACTGAAAATTCTCCTTTCCAACGAGATTTTAATTCAATATTCAAAGCTGCTTATTGTTGCTTTGGCGTGTTTGCTTTGTAAACCAATGTAACCCATGTACAATTGCAGTTTACCTAATCAGAGTTTCTTAATCAGACTCTCTAAAGAGTGAAAACTAGAGCGAAAACTTCTCCAGTCGAAGATAGAGCTGTATTATTCTTCTCTCTCTTGCGATACAAATACAATTGAATTGATTGGTTAGAAATATCTAATTCATGTCAGAAAAAGCCAATATAGATGGCAATTTAGCAGATGTTAACCTTAGCGTGACAGATGCTTCGTATCGCGACCTGCCTCCATCTCAGTCCAATCCCCCGATGGAACAAATGATGCGGCATTTGCAGCGATCGAACCAGATTGCCTGGCGAGCACGCCAGTTTGGACACCATCCCTTTGGGGCGATTCTCGTTGCGCCGGATCACGAAACCATCTTGCTGGAGCAGGGCAATGTGGATACAGTGAACCATGCTGAATCTGTCCTGATCCGCAGTGCTTACACTAACTTCAGCCCCGAATATCTCTGGGACTGTACGCTCTACACTACGGTTGAACCCTGTGCAATGTGTGCAGCAACACTTTATTGGGCAAATATCGGTCGCTTAGTGTATGGCATTGCCGAGGAGCAGCTTTTGCAGCTCACGGGAAACCACGCCCAAAATCCGACGCTGAATCTGCCCTGCCGTGAGGTCTTCAAACATGGACAGAAATCCATTCAAGTTTGGGGACCGATCGCCGAAGTGGAAGATGCGATCATCGAACTCCACCGCGATTTCTGGAATTCTCTTTAAGCGATTTCCTGGTTAATTCGATCGCCCTCAGTTAGGTCATGCTTTTACAGGTTAACTGAAGACGATCGCGGCAAACCCTATCGTTCTAGCACGCTCATAAACTTCCCTCGCGCAAACGGAGCCGGGATGATGGGCGTAAATTGCACTCGATCGGTTGCAATCCGCTTGACGTAGAACTCGTTGATCTGGTGATTCACCCATTCGCGTGAACCAATAATCCAAATCTGACCTTTTTCGTCAGGCGGAAGCGGCAGCAGTTCAGTGAACTCTGTAGACATGATATTTGTGCCTCGCTGTTGCGTGAATTGAAGGGAAGAAAAGCTTAAGGCGTGGTGTCCTAACCACTTGTTTCGCTTCAGCAAGGCGATCGATCGTAAAATCAACACAGCCTGCCTCCTGCTCACTCCAGGAGTTAGGTTAGCTGGTTAGTGAGTGTGCCACCACTCCTAATCAGCGTTTCACCTTAAGCTTTATCTACTGGTACAAACATAACCAGTATCGTTCAGCATAAAGGAAGGATTTGCTGCACGCAAGCGTAGTGAGAGAGTTTTTGGGGCGAGAGAGTTTTTGGAGCGATTGTCCAGAGAGCTACTTTGTGTAGAGTTTTGTTAGAAGCCGATCGTTAGAGATAGTTTCCATTTTGTCATATTAGACGGAAAGGAAAGCACAAGCAGGTGAAGAAACGCTAAAAGATTCAGGTTGGAAAAGGCGATCGGACTATTATTCAGAAAAGCGATCGGGCTAATATCTAATTTTGATGATTAGACAGA
>NZ_JACJOR010000473.1:0-4201 GCF_014695615.1 Leptolyngbya sp. FACHB-711 | reverse complement strand
TACCGGAGCCAGCAGGTCATCGCCGGGAAAGTATTCAGCGTCTTCTCCCTGTGGGTTGCTGCCGTCGATAATGCGATCGATTAGCCAGAGGGTATCGGAGCATTTAATTTTGCGTCTCAGGATAGTTTTGAGAATAGCGTGATCAAGATTCGGGAAATATTTGCGAATGTCACACTGCAAGATGTAGCGATGGTTGCGGGTGAATTCGATGAAGCGTTTTAATGCTCGATGCGTCCCATAGCCCGATCGATTAGCATAGGTATCGTTGATAAAGGTTCGCTCGATGATGGGGACAATAATATTGCAGAGGGCGTGATGCACCACTCGATCGCGATAAGGTGCAGCGGAAATCAGGCGCGATTTGGGATCGCGAATTCTGAAGGTGCGATAGCCGCCAGGAGTGTAAGTTTTTTGATGCAGTTCTGACTGAAGCCGAAACAGTTCTTGCTCCAGGTTGTAGTTGAATTCCAGGACATTAGGACGATACCGCTTGCCTCGCTGTGCCTGTCGGGAAGCTTGCAGCAGATTTTCAAACGAAACCACTTGCGACCAGAGATTGCCGTACCGCTTCATGTGGCTTGCTGCTGACGTTGCTGCTTCATCCATCCTCCCAGATCAGTACCGATCGTATTGATGTGCTGGCTAACATATTCATAGCGACGATCGGATAGCAGTTGAAAGTCGAGTAGGAGCCGGGTCTGATGCCGCAGGATATCGAGTTGAGTATTGAGCGATTGCAATTTTGGTAGCTTTTCTTTGGCATAACGAGCCTGAATCAACCCCTCCAGCAGATCATACAATCCAGCAATAATCCGATCGCCCAGCATAAACTTGTGGTCGCGCGGCAGGCGATTGAGAATCGGGACGTACCATTTAATCAGGTCGTAGGTTTTTTGGATGATGGGTAGCTCTTGCATGGCGGGACGAGTGATGCGGTTCAGAAAATAACCTACTGTATCTTCTGTAGAAAATTTTGATCGCGCTTCGCGCGAAAGAAAGTGTAAAGAAAAAAGAGCAGAGGGCAAAAGGGCAAGAGAGCAAAGGGCTACAGAGTCCTCGGGGCAACACAAACTACACGAAAACCAATAAAGATGCTGCGGTCGTCGGGCGACCTGACGTAGCGATAGGCAGATCGACAACCCCTCGGATCGTCGTTCCAGGAACCGCCGCGTCTTACTCGACTTGCATTCTCATCTCCACTGATCCAGGCACTCCCATCTGTTGGAGCACCCTCATAGCTGCCATGCCAGTGATCCAAACACCACTCAAAAACGTTCCCGTGCAGATCACACAGCCCAAAGGCATTCGCAATCCCAAAATGGTCTACAGGAGTGGTTTCTTTGCGATATTCACCTTTCGGTCCACGACCATAGGAGCCTGACCATTTTCCATCAGGATCATCGGTACCATCATAATTGGCTAGATCAGTCGTAATGGTTTCACCAAAATGAAAAGGGGTGGTTGTTCCAGCACGACAGGCATACTCCCATTCTGCTTCGGTGGGTAGGCGATATTCTCGTTTGGTGTAGGCAGATAGCCGATCGCAAAACTCCACTGCATCGTACCAAGACACCTGCTCGACAGGGCGCTTGTCTCCCTTGAATCTAGAAGGATCTAGATTCAGTTCTCGATTCACTTGCGGTAATTGTGCTACAAATCGCCATTGGGCTTGAGTGATAGGATATTTGCCCATGAAAAAGGTGGGGACACTGACTTCGTGTTGAGGGCTTTCTGAAGGGGAGCGATCAACCTCATCTTCGGGTGAACCCATTAGAAAAGTGCCCGCCGGAATCAACATCATCTCGATCCCAATGTCTTCAATTAGCGGCTCAACAAAAAACTGAACGGACTGACGACGGCGTTGGAGTCTAAGATTAGGCTGCTGATTCTGAATAGTCGCCATAGCTCTGGATTGACCTTGAGGTTAAGAATTTCGATCGCGCTTCGCGCGAAGTGCAAAAGAAAAAAGGGCATAGGACTAAAGGGCAAGAGGGAAAAGGGCTACAGAGTCCTCGGGGCAACACAAACTACACGAAAACCAAAAGGGCTGTAGCGGGTGTCGGGCGAAAGGTCGGTGCGACAGGCAGAGCGACAAGACCACGGAGTGCCGTCCCAGGAACCGCCGCGTAGGACTCGACTTGCATTCTCATCTTCACTGATCCAGGCACTTCCATCTGTTGGCGCACCCTCATAGCTGTCATGCCAATGATCTAAACACCATTCCCACACATTCCCGTGCATGTCGGATAAGCCAAACGCATTGGCAATTCCAAAATGGTCTACAGGAGTCGTTTCTCCTCGTCTCTTACCTTGTGGACCATCGTTATATGTCCTAGAGCTATCATAGTTTGCCAGTTCAGGAGCAATCGTCTCGCCAAAGTGAAAGGGCGTTGTCGTTCCAGCACGACAGGCGTACTCCCATTCCACTTCAGTGGGCAGGCGATACTCTCGTCCTGTGTAGGCAGAAAGTCGATCGCAAAACTCTACTGCCTCATACCAAGACACTTGCTCGACAGGACGGTTGCCCCCTTTGAAATTGGAAGGATTTGGAGCAAGGTTTCGATTCACCTGTGGCAATCCGGATACAAATCGCCACTGGGATTGAGTAATGGGATACTTACTCATGAAGAAAGTGGGGACACTGACTTCGTGCTGGGGGCTTTCTGAAGGAGGGCGATCGACCTCGTCTTTAGGAGAACCCATCATAAATGTGCCTGCCGGAATAGAAACCATCTCAAGCGGAGACACTATTTCTAGCCGAGGGTCCGATCGCTCAACACTTTTTGAAGTGGCTTGTATCCGTTGCTGAATTAGATCACCCAATGGCTCGATCCACTGATAAGCCTGTTGTCGTTGCTTGCGAATCACCCAATTGCTTTGCCGTTCTGAACCTGAAAAGAAATTCCGAAGCCCTTGCAGAAGACCAGGTTGCTGTGCATCAGTTCTACGCTCGATCGTTGCTACCTCGAACTCAAATCGCTCCAGACCTTCAGGCTCAGATTCAACAATGATGGTGACGACTTCAACCTCTTGAGTTTGCACTGGTGGCAACTGGTTTTCTGGGGAGGATTCGTTCAACGGATCAACTAATTGAGCGGTGGTAAATTCCAGCACCTCTAAGTCTGGGAACGTTTGCTCTGTTTTTATAGGTTGAATCCAATCAGGATACACTTTCGCATCCTGCTCAACTAACTGAGCTAATTCCGCATAGTCTCCCCCCAGGCGGTAGAGTACCTCTGTCGCAATTTGAGCAAAAGGTAGAATGGCATCTTTCTCCTCCTGGCTCCAATCCGATCCTGGAGAAAGCAAGGCAGTAAAACTTTTGATTTCAAAGCCCAAGGTTCTGGCAATGCGCTGAGAAAGAGCTTCGAGTACGCCAAGGGTCTCGTCAAGCGGCGTAATTTTGTTCAGTAGCTCCCGCACCCCTTCTACAAAGTCATAGCGTGCTGAGGCATCAAGAGGAAGTTTCTCCGATCGAATTTCTTCCAGAAGTCCACTGCTATAGACCTCGGCAATGTGAACAGGCTGCACCGATGGCAGCAGTTCCTCCTGAATCAAATGCACGACAGGGAGTTCCACCGGAACAGCCGCCATCATGCTGGCTAGCTGTTGTGCGATGGGAGATGCGGTCGCTGCGAACAACTCCACTCGTTCCTTCGCTGATTTAGGGCGGATAACTGCCAGCGATCGATCCCGTTCTGGATCTTTTACCCAGGACAAATCAAATAAACGCGCTGGAGCCCGCTGACGACCTGCTGCCGCAACCACTAAAGCCCATTGCTTTAGAGCACCCACCGTCAACGTCACAATGGGTAGCGTCAATGCATCCGTCGGGGCGATATTGGGTTGAGAAAAAAGTTCTCTGATTTGTAATTTAGGGTTGGGAGCACCTGGAATTAAGGAGCTAACCTGCACTGCAAATCCTACATCCAGTTCGCTTTGATTCCATAAGCATTCAGGCAACAATTGCACGATCGCAGTTGGTTGATTCTGGCTCCAAAAAGCTAACCAATCATGGATCTGCCCCTGCCGCCACAACTGGGATCGACAATCACTCACAAATAGAATCAAACGCCGCCCAGAGGCATCAACTAGTTCTTTATAGCTTCGTAGCGGTACATCTTGTTCAGGATTTCCCTGTCGCTGCTTTTTAGACACCAGCTTCGGTTGTCCCGTGTCGGCCCCTTCAACAGACCAAGTT
>NZ_JACJOR010000472.1:0-17316 GCF_014695615.1 Leptolyngbya sp. FACHB-711 | reverse complement strand
CGGGCTGGAAAGCTTACAACCTGGAATTTTGTCAGATAAGCGCAGGTACACAGATAGCCAGATGTGTGTTACGTCTACGGTTACTGCCTCTCTGTCGTTTCAGTAAAACTGTTGATTAGAAGCCAGCTCAGAAAAGCGACCGCATTCTGAATGGGCTCGTGTTTGACTGGATGAAACGGCAGAGGAGACATTACGTTGTACGGCAAATGATCCGCTATCGAAATTGGGAACAGGCGTAAAAAGAGCTGTCTCGTTTTCTCAGTTTCATGCAGCAGAACAAGCGATTCATCACAGAAGTCCGCGATCGAAGTTCTGCATAACAGTATCGATTGCCGCCCCCAGAATGCACAATGCAGATTAGACAGCAAATTTGAAGCAACTTTGAAGAGGTTGTTAAGTTTTGTTAAAAGATTTTTGCGACAAAGCGACTGGCGCAGCATGGTGAAGCAGCGATTACAGCATCGCCAGCAAATGGTGAGGAAAAGGCTCACTCCTAGCCTGCAAAAGTCCCTGATTTCCCACTTTGCTCTCACTCATTTTATCTGAAACGCGAAGTGGAGCCGGGTCAGTTGGCTGTGCATCAGTGTGCGTTAATGTACATTATGCTGATCGCATTGATGCTAGTGGCACGATGTTCATAACCTTGTATCAATACGAATCATTGATACGATTGTGACTCATGATCCGCTCCGATGCATTAGTGCGGCAGTTTCTGTAGTGTATCTGGTTTGCTCGATGCTTCAATCAGAAGTGCATTCAGCAGCAGTCCGTCAAGAAATATACAGTCATGTTTGAAATAACGTTCAGAATTGCATTCGGCTCAGTATCCTGTTTCCATGCATCCTATTTCTATGCATTCGATCGTTGGAAGACGATTGGTTGAGCTTTCGCCTGAGAACCCGTCTGCAAGAACCTATTTGCAAGAACCTATCTGCGAGAAGCTATCTGTAGGAAACCATTCGGTGCGCTTTTGGCAGCGTGAATGAAGTGATTTAGATTTGTTGCGTCAACCTCTTCTCGATCAGAATGAATCAGACGAGCCTATTCAGGGCAAAACAAGGGCAAATCAATACTCCAAAAAAAATGTTTCAAAGCCATCCGTTTCAAAGCTGTCTGTTTCAAAGCTGTCCGTTTTAAAGCGATTATTTTGCGGCTGTGAAGGCTCTTTCAAGACCGTTTTCAGGGCTGTGTCGGTTGAGTCAGTTTGGCTACGAATCTGCTGGGCGTTTTTTTCCAGGTCTGCCACCTGAGCATCGAGCGTGGCTAGACGGCTAGCAATCTGCTGTCTGCGCTGTTCCATGTTTTCTAGCTCTTGTTGAAGCCGCTTCTTCTCGACTACCAGCTTGTAAATATCAAGAAACGCTGCTGCCTCCGATCGCTGTCGAGGTAGCGTGCTGATCTTGGGCTGGATGCGGTTTTGGGGAATTCGACGCATGGGGAAACCAGGATAGGGTGAGTTGCGGCTATTGTGCCCGATCGGTGATTCTAACTAACGAGCAGCAGCTTTGATCGCTCGCCTGGGAATCAGCCTACCGTTGTGGGCATACTGAACCGCAGACTTGATCGTCTCTGCGTCTTTCCAGTTTTCCCAACGTTTTCCCTCATGGCAAGCTCACACCCGCTCCGTATTCTGATGCTGTCTTCGACCTTCCCCTATCCGCCTAGTCGAGGTGGCACCGAGGTGAGAACGTTTCACCTGCTGAAATCACTGGCAAAGCAGCACTTCGTTACGGTTGCTACTCAGCGTCATGGCGATGTCTCCGATGCAGATGTAGATGCCCTGCGATCGCATCTTTCAGATCTGGTGGTCTTTCCGCTGCCGCAGGAGCCGAAGGGAGTTTCCTTGCCTGCCAAGCTTCTGGGGCGGGTCGCTCGCTTTGGGCAAGCCTGGATGCGCCAAACTCCGCCCAATGTGCTGCACCGCTACTCGCCTGAACTGCAAGCCTGGGTCGATCGAGCTGTGGCTTCAAAACAATTTGACGTTATTACCTGCGAACACAGCGTTAACGAAATCTATATCCGACCCGAATTTCGCCATCAGATTCGCACGATTGTAGATGTGCATAGCTCCGTTTATGCCTGGACGCGCCATCATCTGGAAACCCAGGCAGCCGTTCATCCGCTGCGCGATCGATTCTATCTGCCGCTGTTGCGTCGCTATGAGTATCGCTACTGCCGTAAATTCTCCCAAATCGTCGTGACCACCGATGACGATCGACAGGAGTTTCTCGATCTGGGAGCGACGGCTCCAATTCAGGTCATTCCCAACGGGGTCGATCTCGTGCAGTTTCCGCTTCGATCAAGCGATCCTGGCGGCAGGACGCTGATTTTTGTAGGCGCGATGGATGCTTCGCACAACATTGATGCGGTGCGTTTTTTTGCGATCGAGATACTGCCCCAACTTCAACAGCGATACCCGGATGCCGTGTTTCGGATTGTGGGTGCTCGCCCGGTGCCCGCCGTGCAGGAATTGGCAGCTCGCCCAGGCGTGATCGTCACCGGACCGGTTGAGTCAATGGTGAAAGAACTGCATCAGGCAACCGTCTGCGTGGTGTCGCTGCGTACCGGATTTGGCATCAAAAACAAAACCCTGGAAGCAATGGCGGCAGGCGTTCCAGTGATCGGAAGCGATCGCGGCTTAGAAGGGCTGGCAGTCGATGGAACCGTGCCTCTGCGGGCAATTCGCGCCAATCAGATCGATGAATATCTACACGCGATTGGGCGACTGTTTGAAGATGCTAGCTTGCGTCAGCAGCTTTCTCAGGCAGCGCGATCGATGGTCGAGCAGGAGTTTACCTGGGAGCAGGCAGGGACGCGGTATGAGCAGGCGTTGAAAGGCGTTTAAAGGGGGATTAAACCGACTCCAGCAAATGTTTTAATTCCTCTTCGCGGTGCTGAAGTCGCTCTGCCAACAAATCGACAATAAAGCGGTGGATATTGGATGCCAGAACGGGCTCAGAGTCTTCGATCTGCTCAAACGTTTCAGCAGATAGGAAGTAGAGCGCACTCGGCTTATCGGCAATTACCGATGCCATACGAACTGTGCGGCGATAAAGTCCCATTTCCCCGATCGTATTGCCCACGGTGTAGGTGCGGATGCGCTTGATTTGCCCATCGTTTAACTCCAGCACCACGCTAACCTGCCCCGACGCGACAAAATACAGCCCATCAAACGGATCGCCTTGATGGAACAAATACTCATTCTCTGCGACCTGCCGCAGTTCCAGACGGTTCATCAGGCGATCGACCTGGTGGGGATCGGAAAAGTCAGCTTTGAGATTGGTCGCTAGGGCAGCAGCGGGACTGTGGAAGCTGTTTTCGACCTGAGGCTGATACTGCTGCAAAACCTGCTGCTCATACCATTCCAGCCCGCGATCGAGGTCGGAAAACGTGTGGCAAAAGGGGTCATTTTCATCCAGGCAGTCTCCCTGCTTGAGCCGCTGCTTTGCCTCTGATGACAGGTTGGTGTAGAGCAAATGCACCTGTTTTTGGCTGGCAATTTGCTTGAGTTTAGCGAAACTGAGCACAGCAGAGGCATCCAGCCCGCTCACCACGCGAAAATCAAGAACAACATAGCGAACAGGCGGCAGGTTGTCATGATTAATTCGATCGCGAACCTGATTAAGCAGCTTATTGGCGGTTCCAAAAAAGATCAGCCCTTGCAGCTCCACAATGTAAGCCTGGTCGCCTTCTGCCTCCAAAATTTCGAGTTCTTTAGAGGTTCGCAGCACATTGCTGTGGTGATAGTTGCCAGAACTAACTCGCCGTGTCACATTGAGCTGACTGTAGCTAATTACAAACAGCACGATCGCTGCCACCAGACCTGCCCCGATCGCCTGAAGAAAGCCTACGGTGACAGTGATCAGCACAATCAGCACAATAATCGCGTAATCCGATCTCGAAAACTTAAACCAGGCTTCATAAAGCCATTCATTAAAGAATTCAATTGTGATCAGCAGCGGCATTCCGATCAGAATAAATGTGGGAAACAAAGACAAGAGCGGCGCACCGCCCAGCATCATTGCCAAGCACATTCCCGCAATTACCCATCCGACCCAACGTTTCGTGACTCCCAAATCGTGAGCTAGAGCATTTTCTCCTGCACTGGCAAACCCGCCCACGCCGCCGCCTAACCCTGCAAGTAGCCACGCAACGCCCGCTCCACTCAGCTCCTGGTTTAGATCCAGATCGCGGGATGCCACCAGTTCAACGCCGTTGGTGTGCAGCAGCAGGGCGATCGCCGAGACCAGCCAGAGGGCTGCTAGCGTCGGAATTTGCTGAATGACAACGCCCCAGTCTGCCTGCTGAAATGCCTGAACTGTCGCAAACTGATACAGTCCGCCGGAAGGCACGTTACCCAACAGCCAGCCCCGCTCGGTTGCTTGGGCGATCGAGGTTCCGGTCAGCGACAGTCCTAAATAAAACAGCGCGACCGCCCCGGTCAGAATCCCTGGATAAACCGCAAAATGATTCACCCGCTGCGGCAGGATGAACATCACGACCGCAAAAATCAGAGCCGGAAGCCATTGCAGCAGCACATTGAACTGAAAAAAGGAGGCGATCGAGAAAGGCTGCAAACTCAAACCTGAAACCGACCCCAACGCCGCCATCAGCAAGAGTGCGCCGATCGCCGCCAGAAAGCCACCGACAACTGGATAAGGAATAAATCGCACAAAGCTTCCCAGCTTAAACTTGCCCAGCCCTAAAAAAATTGCCCCCGTTGCAAAGCTGTTAATTGCAAAGGTTGCTACCAGTGTCATGAGCTTTTGCTCGACCGGGGCATCAGGCATACCTGCCACAACCTGCTTCGCGATCAGGCTAAAAATGGGAACGGTGACTTCGGCGATCGTGACTATCAGGGCAGGATACGAGCTTAATGCTCCAGTTACTCCGCTCACGATAACAGAGCTAAAAAGCAGTAGCCCGATTCCAAACGGCAGCATAGGAGCCAAGTCACCGGCAAAAATTACCTTACCAAAGGAAACTGCACTCGTCACCGTCAGCAGTCCCATAATGGCAGCTGCAATCAGATTTGCGAGGACAGGGTTTGTAGCCGGTTGGGAATGTGCGATAGTAGTCACTTTCTTAGAAGCTGGAGGAAAATTAATAATTGCTGTTTATCCTACAGAATTCTGAACGACTCCATTCAAATCAGCAAGCAACTTCCTACTTCAGATATACCTTTGAGCCAGTTGAATCGAATGTTTTACGACCTATCGTAATCGATCGCGAAATGAATTTTTTACGACAAAAAACTTCCAACCCTACGGAAGATGTGAGGTACAGTTCGTTGCGCTATGCTTATAAGCCAATGTGTTATTTCAGTAAAGTTTATTTTGATCTCAATTCAAATTTGAACGCAAGGTTGGATCGATGCTGCTGCTGTTGTTTCACGTTGGAGAAAACCTATATGCGATCGATACTGAGAAGGTGATTGAGATTATCCCGATGGTGTTACTCAGAGGGATTCATCCTGCTCCTGATTATCTGGCAGGCGTTTTCAACTATCGCGGCAGCATTGTACCTGTAATTGATTTGTGTCATTTGATTCGCGGCGAATCGTGTCAGGTTTGCTACAGCACTCGTGTCATTTTGGTGAACTACAGCGTTAACTCAGAGCAGACGGCAAACGAAAATGGTTCGCAACGCTCGTTAGGATTAATCGCAGAACGAGTGACTGAAACGCTAAAAGTATCGCATGATCAGCTAAAAACTACAGAACAAATCAGCAGTTCACCCTATTTGGGCGAATTATTTATTGATCAAAAAGGCATTATTCAAAAAATTAATTGGGAGCATCTTATTACTGATGCTCATCAAACCACGTTATTAATTGCAGGAAACGGTCAGGCAAATGGTGCAGAACACAATTGAGGCACTGCTGAGACAGAAGCTAGGGCTAGATGCCAACAGCGTTGGTTCACGAATCATTGAACGAGCTGTTGAACAGCGTCAAATTGCTTGCCAGCTCCCCGATCGAGTCGCCTATCTCGCGCTGGTGCAATCCTCTCCTCAGGAACTTAATCAGCTCATCGAAGCCGTGGTGGTTCCAGAAACGTGGTTTTTCCGCGATCGGGAACCGTTTCAGTATTTGCGTCAATTCGTGCAAGAAAAGTACGTGAAGGAAAAGTATGAAAACGTGCAGTTTGGGGTCAAATCGATCGATCCTGATGCAGTTTTGCACATTCTCAGCGTACCCTGCTCGACCGGAGAAGAACCCTACTCGATCGCCATGACCCTACTGGATAGCGGACTGACTCCGGCTCAGTTTCGAATTGATGCGGTTGATGTTAGTCAGCAAGCTCTGATTAAAGCGCGGGCAGGCATCTATCGCAAGAAGTCGTTTCGCGGCGGCGCAATTCAAAATCTAGAGCATTATTTTCAAGTCCGACCAGAAGGCTTTGCAGAAGGCTACGAAGTCCGACCAATTGTCCGCGAAAGCGTGAATTTTATCCAGGGCAATGTTCTGGAACCGCGTTTTCTGCTGGGCAAACAGTATCACGCTATTTTTTGCCGCAATTTGCTGATTTATCTTGATGAAGCAGCTCGCCATCAAGTGATTGAATCGCTCGATCGTGCCCTGTTGCCGCTGGGGCTTTTGTTTTTGGGATCTGCTGAAACGGGTCAAATGGCAAATCGAAACTATCAATCGATTGATCATCCGTTTGCCTTTGCCTACCAAAAGGTGTTTTTGCCAAACTTGCAAACGACTTCAGGAACGACTTTCAGAACTACTTCAAGAACTGCTTTAGACGCAGACGCTGCACCCCCGAATGCAACTGCGGCGGCATTGCTAAAGCGTAAAGAGTCTACCAAAGCAAACTACTCTAAACTCCGTCTTTCCAGCCCTTGGCTGAAGCAAACCGCAGTTCAAAGTCCTGCACAATCACGAGATTCAGGCAACTCGTCTTCTGCGCCAAAATCCACTTTAGCAAAACTTAACCCGGTAAACCCCCGTCCAGCTTTTGTTCAGCCTTTCCCGGCTCCGCTAGAAACTGCCAGGCAGCTTGCTGATCGCGGACAGTTGACTCAGGCAGCCCAACTCTGTGAATCTTATGTGCGGGCAAACTCAGCGCAGCCGATCGCTTACTTGCTGTTAGGCGAAATTTATCAGGGACTCAACCAGCCCAAACAGGCAGAACGATGCTTCCAGAAGGCGATTTATCTCAATCCCAACGCCTATGAAGCCTTAGTTCACCTGGCGTTACTCAAGGAGCAGCAGGGTAATTGGGTTGAGGCACAAAGACTGAAGCGGCGAGCGCAGCGGCTTGCTGAGCAAGGATATGAACAGTCTCAATCAGGCAGTTAACTATGGTTCGATCGACCTGGAATAGAATTACGAATCGCATTTTGCTGGGGTACTCGATTCCGCTTCTGGCTTTGTTGGGATTGAGCATTATTGTTTACGAATCCAGCACGCGCACCTTTCAACTTCAGCAGCAGAGCGATCGAATCGAGCGTCAAATCCGCAGCGTCAACGGGCTGGTAGATGGACTCAACCGGATGACCGGTGTGACCCGTGCCTATGTGCTGTTTCCTGGCGAAGCAGCGGCTGCGAACGATTCCTACGCCGATGCCCGCGAAGCATTTACCGAAAGCGCAAGAACGGCGATCGCCCTTTCTGATTCGCAGACCCGACCCTCGGTCGAAGCTTTAGCCCAGTTGGGTGAAGAGTACGATCGCGCCCTGCAAAACGCCTTTCGACTGGTCGGCGAAAATCGCATCCCTCAGGCAAGAGAAGAAGTGCGACAACAGCGAATTGTAAATGCCGTGGCACAGCGCGACCGGGTCGTGGGCGAACTAGAAGACGGGCTAAATCGCAATAATCAAGCGGTTCAAAATGCTCAGAATTCTTTGCTGCGGCTGATTGTAATTGGCACAGGCATCACCATTCTCGCGACGCTTGCCGCCGGCCTGGTTGTAACTCTGCCTCTGCGCCGCCAGTTGCCCCCGATCGTGGATGCGGCGACTGCGATTGCCAGAGGTGATCTGACGCAAACGATCAACCCAACCAAAGACCCTACCGAAGTTGGGCGGCTGCTGCGGGCGTTTCGGGAAATGATTAAAAGCCTCAATGGTTTGATTGCCCAGGCACAGCGATCGGGCATTCAAATCAGCACCTCGACAACACAAATTGCAGCCGCAGGCAGACAGCTCGAAGCCACGGTCAATGAACAAGTCGCCTCAATGCACGAAGTCAAAGCCACCTCGCGCCAGATTGCTGCAACTGCCGGGGAACTCGCCCAAGAAATGGATGATGTTGCCGACACTGCCCAATCCACTACAAATGCTGCGGTGAACAGCCAGGAGAATCTCGAAAAGATTCAGGCGGCAATGCAAAGCTTAGTGATTGCAACACAGTCTATCTCGTCCAAGTTAAAGGTAATGGATGAAAAAGCAAACAATATTAACAACGTCGTCACAACTATTACAAAAGTCGCAGATCAAACCAATTTGCTATCGCTGAATGCGGCGATCGAAGCTGAAAAAGCAGGCGAATACGGAGCTGGATTTGCAGTCGTGGCGCGAGAAATCCGCCGTCTTGCTGACCAGTCTGCCCTAGCAACTCTCGAAATTGAGCAAATGGTGAAGGGAATGCAGTCCTCAGTGTCCACTGGTGTTATCGAGATGGACAGGTTCAGCCGCGAAGTCACGCAATACGTGCAGGAAGTCGGTGAAATCAGCCTGCAAATTGCCAACTTTATTCAAGACGTGCAGGGATTACCGCCCCAATTTGAGACCATCAGTCAGCGCATGGGTGAGCAGTATCGTGGAGCCGAGCAAATCAGTACGGCGATCGCCCAGTTGAGCGATGCTTCTTTCCAGACCATGCAGTCGATTCAGGAAACTAATAATGCACTGACTCAGCTCGATGATGCGGCGCAGGGGCTTCAGCGGGAGATTTCGCAGTTTAAGGTGTAGTGAGTGAATAGATGGGTGAATGGGTAAATGAATGGGTAAATAAATGGATGAAGAGATGGGCAGAGCGGCAATGGAGAGGCGGAAATGATTTCTGAGAATGGCTGGAATTCGCTTGAGGATGGAGGCAATTTTTTCCGGGAAGAAGCGGAAACGGCTTTGGCTTCAACGAATGGAACTGGCGATCAATCGGGCAATGACCCGGAAACGGCAGGACGGAGGCTTTTAGATCGGGAAATTCCGCTCGATTATCTTCAGGAGTGGACGCAAATCCTGGCACAACAGGCTAACTCTCAAGCTGGAACTGCTACCGCCGCTCTCTCAGAGGATTCGCTCAAGATTGGGCAAGCAAAAGCAACGCAGTCCGCGATGATTTTTCGACTGGGCAGCGAACGATTTGCCCTGCCTGTGTGCGTCCTTCAGGAAGTCACCAGTCCTTCGCCCATTCATACACTGCCCCATCGCACCAACGATCTGTTTTTGGGACTGGTCAACATTCGCGGCGAAATTTTGCCCTGTTTTTCCCTCAGCCAGTTTCTTAACGTCGAAATGCCGATCGACCCCACCTACAGCCGCATTAACCTGCGCCGCATGATAGTGATTGGAGGCCAGGAAAACCGCTGGGTATTTCCGGCAGACGAAGTCCATCGGGTCTATCGCTTCCACCCCAACGAACTCCAGGAACCCCCCGTGGTCGTTGCTAAAACCCAAAAGGCTTATACCCAGGGGATCATTGACTGGCGCGGCGAAAAAGTCAATTATCTGGATGCTGACCGTTTACTCGACACCCTCGATCGTCGCCTCCTCTAACCCCCCTTCCCCATCCCCCCATCTCCCCACCCGTCCACTTTTCCACCCCTCCCGCCCCAAATGCCTGACTACTCCATGCTGGATCTGTTTCGTCAAGAAGTTGCAGCTCAGGTTGCAAGCCTGAAGCAGCACTTGATGATGCTTAAACAGCAGCCTCGATCGGCGCACGAGATTCAGGATGGGTTAGAAGCCCTGAAGACGATTCACGGGCTGGCTCAGGTTGTGGGTGTGGAAGCAGTACTGCTTGTGATTCGGGCAATTCAGACGCAGCTAACCGCCGCCCAACGAGGCATTGAACTGAGTCTCCAGGAGATCGATCGCCTTCTTCAGGCAGCCGATTGGCTGATCGAGGTCAGTCACCTGGATGAATCCGATCGAGCAACCTGGCTGGCGACTCACTTGGAAGACATTGCTATCCTGCAAGCTGCGAACCCCCCTATTAACCCGATCGAGATTATCACCGACCTCCAGGACGAAACGTTTCTCGATCGCCCTTATCTCGAAGCATTTCAGCCTGAAGAATTCCCTGCTGCTCACAGTCCCTCAGAATTGGGAGATTTAGGGGGCATTCAGAGTCTTAGCCCCCCACCCCAATTCCCTGCAAATCCCCTGATCGATGCCCAGATGCTGGATCTGTTTCGTCTGGAAGTCGAGGAACAGGCAAAAACTTTGAACAATGGGCTGCTGACCCTGGAAGCGCAGCCAATGGCAACCCAACCCCTTGAGGCACTCATGCGGGCTGCCCATTCAATCAAAGGCGCGGCACGGATTGTCGGACTGGATGCAGCGGTGGATTTAGCACACACAATGGAGGATTGCTTTGTTGCCGCCCAAAATCGGACACTGACCCTGAACACAGATTTAGTTGATGAACTGCTGCGCGGCGTGGATCTGTTGCAGAGCCTCAGCCAAGTCAGCGATCGAGATTTATCCGCATGGTTGACCCAGCACGACGCGGCGATCGATTCGGTGCGATCGATAATTCAAACCCTGCGCGAATCGCCAGAGCATTCTCCGCCAGAAAGAACGGCTGCATTCACTCCTTTTTCTGAAAACGGGGCATCTGAAAATGGGGCATCTGAAAACGGGGAAAAAGAGACTGCTGAACAGGCTCCCGCCGCAGGGAATGGAACGGGGAAAAATCAAAAAAACGCTGCCCATTCGCTGGTGACTGGCTCGAATGTTGGCTCGAATGTTGCCCTGAATGCTAGCTCGAACGGCAGTGTGATGCGAAGCAGTTCCCCTGGGGGAATCAAACCCTCTAGCCGGGATAGTGCCCCTTCTAGCACGGGGCCACAGCGCGTGGTACGAGTCAGCGCAGAAAATCTCAATCGGATTATGGGGCTTGCCGGAGAATCGCTGATCGAGGCGAACGCTTTGCCCGTTTTTGCCGATGCGCTAATGCAGGTTCGATCGCAGCAAATCCGGCTTGCCGCCAGTCTAGAGGCGCTAGAACAGCGTTTGTTAAACCAGGTTGGGCTAAGTCAGGTAGAACAGACGATGTTTGAAACGGTTCGTCAGCAAGAGCAGCGGTGCCGCAATCTGCTTAGCGATCGGCTCACGGAACTTGAGGAGTTTATCCGTCGTACCACTAGCCTGTCCGATCGGCTTTACCATGAAGTGATCACGTCTCACATGCGTCCGTTTGAAGAAGGGGTGCAAAACTTTTCTCGGATGGTACGCGATCTTGCCCGTAGTTTGAACAAGCAAGCGAGGCTGGAAATTATCGGCAAATCTACGTCGGTCGATCGCGATATTCTCGGTAGGTTGGAGGCTCCCATTACGCACATTCTCAGAAATGCGATCGATCACGGCATCGAATCTCCTCAAGACCGGATCGCGGCAGGCAAACCGCCCGAAGGCAGAATCCGGCTAGAGGCAGCCCACCGGGGTGGAATGCTGGCAATCACGATCGTCGATGATGGAGCGGGGATTGATGTGCAGCGATTGCGACGACGAGCAGTCGATCGGCATTTGGTTATGCCCGATGTTGCTGCAAGACTATCGAATGCCGAACTGATGGAGTTTCTCTTTCTGCCCGGATTTTCGCTCTCTACTGAGGTTACAGAAATTTCGGGACGGGGCGTGGGGCTGGATATTGTCAAGAGTATGGCGCAGGAAGTGGGCGGCACGGTGCGCGTTTCCTCAAAGCCCGGAAAAGGCACAAGCTTTCATTTTCAGCTTCCGCTGACGCTCTCTGTTGTACGAACGCTGCTGGTCGAAGTGGCAGGCGAGGTATATGCTTTTCCCCTGGCGCGGATCGATCAGATTGTGACGCTTAAACCAGAGGAAATTTCCACCGTTGAAAATCGGCAGTATTTCACGCTGGACGATCGCAATATTGGGCTAATTTCGCTGTATCAGGTTCTGGATTTGCCGCCGCCTAATGCCACACCCGATCCGCTCTGGGTTGTGATTCTGAGTGACCAGTCCGCTACCTACGGCTTAATGGTCGACCGCTGCGTGGGAGAACGAGAACTCGTTGTGCGTCCGCTTGATCCGCGCCTGGGAAAGGTGCAGGATGTGAGTGCGGCTGCGCTCATGGCAAATGGTTCGCTGGTACTGATTCTGGATGTGTCTGACTTGATTCGATCGCTCACCGGACTGCTCAATAATGGACGACTGGCAAAACTGGGCGAGACGCAATCTTCTTCAGGGGAGGCTGGGAAGCGATCGCGCCAAGGAGAGGATACAAAACGAGTGTTAGTGGTGGACGATTCGATCACCGTGCGGGAAATGGAGCGCAAACTGCTGCAAAATCGCGGCTATGTGGTTGATGTCGCAGTGGATGGAATGGAAGGCTGGAACGCCATCCGGTCGTATCCCTACGATCTGGTGATTAGCGATATTGATATGCCTCGGATGAATGGAATTGAGTTAATTAAAGAGATCAAAAAACACTCGCGGTTTCGGTCGATTCCCGTGATTGTTGTCTCTTACCGCGATCGAGACGACGATCGAATTCAGGGATTAGAAGCAGGAGCAGATTATTATTTAACAAAGAATAGCTTTCATGATGACACCCTGATTCGAGCAGTGACCGATTTGATTGGTGAATGAATTGAATCAATCCAATGAATCTACTGAATCCACTAAATTCAAGGAACCGCGACTGCTCAAACCTCCTCTAATTATCTTCTAATTAAATTAAAGAAATTGGCTAAAGACTGTTTGAGAATAGATTGAGATAGAAAACTTTATTAAAACAACATGAGAATTGCAATTGTAAACGACATGGTAATTGCCACTGAAGCAATGCGGCGGGTGCTGTTAACCGTTGCCGAACACCAAGTCGTTTGGGTTGCAACAAACGGAACCGAAGCGATCGCAAAATGCGCTCAGGACACGCCTGATCTAATTCTGATGGATCTGATCATGCCTGGAATAGACGGAGTAGAAGCCACAAGGCAAATTATGAAGCGATCGCCCTGTGCGATTCTCATCGTCACTGCAGACGTAAAACAAAACGCAGCAAAAGTGTATGAAGCCATGAGCTATGGCGCACTCGATGCCGTTAACACCCCCATTCTTGGAAGCTACGGCAATCCCGAAATTACCCAAACCCTGCTCCGCAAAATTGCCACGATCGAAAAACTCATTCGCAAATCCACCCCCAACTCTTCTGCTTTTCGCCCCGTTCGCCCCACTCTCTCCCAACTCTCCTCATCCCCTCGTCCTCTCACCTCTCCACCCCTCCACTCTTCTACTCCTCTACCCTTCTACTCTTCTACCCCTTCCTTAATTGCGATCGGCGCTTCCACAGGTGGACCCAAAGCCCTCGCCACTCTCCTCGCGCCCCTACCTGCTAATTTCGCGTCCGCAATTGTGATTGTGCAGCACGTTGATGCCCAGTTTGCCGCAGGCTTAATCGACTGGCTCGACCACCAGACTGCCCTCACGGTTAGAAAAGCAGCCATTGGCGATCGACCGACGAAAGGAACGGCGCTCGTTGCTACTACAGATGATCACCTGTCGCTGCAAATCGATCGAACTCTGACCTATGTAAAAGAGCCGACTCAATACCCTTACCGTCCTTCAGTCGATGTCTTTTTTAAAAGTCTGGCAAACTATTGGCGGGCCAGAGGAACCGCGATTTTGCTTACCGGCATGGGGCGCGACGGCGCAGAAGGACTAAGCTTGCTCCGCAGCCAGGGCTGGTACACGATCGCCCAGGACGAAGCAAGCTGTGTGGTATATGGAATGCCAAGAGCGGCAGTAGAGCTAAATGCAGCCGTCGCAGTCTGGAATCCTGAAGAAATTGCTCGGCATCTGCTGAACCCTGTGCTGCGGTAGCTCAGTTGGCTTCATTCAAATTGACTTCCGTAGAATTATTCACGCGATGCCAGAAATAGGGTCACATCGGCGTGTGCCAGCACCACATCGGGGTCAAGCTGAAGCGCAGCCTCATACTTTTGGGCAAACTCATCGCCATTCTCAGCCGGGGTGAGCAGGGCAGCCACTTCTGCTACCAGAATGTCGATTGCCTCAGACGTAACTGGCTCATCAGCATGAAGCAAGTCATCAAACCGCACAATCAGCCGTGATAGACGGTGGAGCCAGTCAAACTGAGCATCGGTCAGGACGAGCCGCAGCAGTTCTCTTTTTGAAACTTGTCCCTGTTTTTGCTCATACACTATCCGCTCCATTTCCAGAAGGGTTTTGTGCAGGCGGAGCAGCCGAATTCGCAGATCGCTAATAAATTGGTGTTGCTGAATTCTTTGTTGCAGCATTGTAGTCATCAATTCACGTTGGGATTCACCCATATTTGACTGATCACATATTAACATTGGAGCATATCGGTTCTGCTGAGTGAAACCCCTCTATTCAAAGTACGGAGATCTAAACTATTTAGTTCCGCTGAGTGAAGCTCCCTACTTAAAGTACGGAGAGCTAAACTACCGAGATCTAATAAAACTGCCCAACTCACGCTGTCAAAATTTGCGCTTGTGGAATAGTTTAGATTAATGCGAGATGAATGAAGTCAAAACTTGGGCTTTAGAAGGAAGTTTTCGGGGTTGCTTTCAAAGGTAATTTAAAGCGTTCAGAATCATGCCTGCATGAGGTCTTCACAAATTCGCGTGTGAGATGCAGTTTCCGCTTGATGATTGGGCAAACTGCGGTTAATCAATAGGGTGTTTCATGCATTAACTCGATCGGTGGATTTGCGCTCGAAGAAATTAGCCGCTGGCTGGAGTTTGGGCTGTTATGAGTGCTGTAACGTTCACTGCCGATATTCTGATTGTGGATGACGCAGCAGATGAATTGCAGATGTTGTCGAGTTTGCTGACGAGTCAAGGCTATCAGGTGCACGAAGCGGTGAGCGGTGATCAAGCGATCGCTTCTGCCCAAATCAGCTCACCCGACCTCATCTTGCTTGATCTCATGATGCCGGGAATGAATGGCTACGAAGTTTGTCGCTTGATTAAAGCAGACGATCGCCTTCAGCATATTCCCGTTATTTTTCTCAGTGCCCGCACCGACGCAGTCGATAGGATCGAGGCATTTGAGAGCGGGGGGATAGACTACATTACCAAGCCTTTCGAGATTGCTGAAGTCATTGTTCGAGTTGAAAATCAGCTTCGCATTAGTCGGCTCCAGCAGGAGCTTCAGCAGGAAGTTGCCGATCGCGTTACGGCTCAGACCCAGTTAGAATCCCTGAATCAGGTACTCGAAACCAGGATTGCCGATCGCACCGCAGAGCTAGAGACGCGGCATCAAGAGCTCATGAATCTGCAAACTCAGCTTGAAGCGGCATTGGAAAAAGAACAGTCCCTCAACCTTCTAATGGCTCAGTTGTTAGAAACAATTTCCCACGAGTTCAGCACCCCGCTTTCGATCATTAACACCGCAACCCAAATGCTGAAGCTCAACCGCAGCCGAAACAGCTTGCAGGATGACGATCGCTGCTTTTACATGATCAACTCCAACGTCAACCGCATCAGCCAAACCCTTAAAAATACGTTGACGCTCACGACTGCCGAGTCAAACGCGATTCAGTTTTGCCCAGAACCGGTTAATCTTGCGACTCTCTGTCAAACGATCGTTTCTGGCTGGAAATTGCCACCTCAAAGCACCCATCAGCTTGAGTTCGTTTACGATGACCAGGGCAATGCCTCTGCTTCCGTCGATGTGACGCTGTTTCAGCAGCTTTTCACCAATCTTTTGCAAAACGCAGTTCGCTTTTCTCCTCAGGGCGGCACTGTGCAGTTTGAGCTTCGCGCCGAGCCAGGCGAATTTGTGCTGACTGTGCGCGATCGCGGCATTGGAATTCCGGCTGCCGAGCAAAACGAGGTCTTCCAGCAGTTTTATCGCGCCAGTAATGCCAACTCAGTGCCAGGAACGCCCGGAGTCGGGTTGGGCTTAGCCGTAGTTCAGTGGATTGTGCGACTGCATCAGGGAACAGTGGCGATCGACAGTGAACTCGGTCAGGGAACGATCGTAACAGTCACGCTGCCGCGCCGCTAAGGTCTAGCACCCAAAAAAAGCGCACTCCCTGGAGAAGTACGCCTTTCCATGCTTATTAGAAGAGAATTAGAACCGAAACCTGCCTGAGTCGAGCGAGTCATCGAATTTCAGCTTCGCTCGCAAACTCACTGCACAGAAACAGCAGACCGAGGTGAGCGAACCACTCATCATGGTGTTCAGCACGTTGCGCGATCGCACCAGCCCACCCTAGAAAAACGCTAATCCCGGCGTCATAAACAGTACCAAAGCTGCCGAGAGCAGCACAAACTGCTTTATCACCCGAATTAATTGGGTTTTCTGCTGTGGTTTGAGCGGCGGCAGTTCCAACCCATGTACTGCTGGAGAACCGTAAACCAAGCAGCGTAACAAGCGGAATTTTTTCAGCACAGTTTTCAGCACAAAGAAATTCTTCAAAAACACAAAAGGAAGCGAAGCAAGCATAAAACCTGCTGCCACTCAATCTTCGATTTCAGAAACAGTCTGATCAAGCGAAGCGGTAAACGCAATTAATCAAGAGCAGCGAAACGGAAGTAAGAGTTTAGATCTTGTTGTAGATCTTGTCAAAAACTGTCTTTTCGCAACAGGTCTTTTCACAGCAGAAAGGATGAATAAAGTACAGCTCTAGCAGTTTTCGGAAAATCTATCTAAACAATCTACTTAACAATTGAGCGCTTTAAAGAGTTCTAACACCAGGTTTTTAACCAAATCTCTAGCAATTCACTCGCGGAACTATTTGCGAGATTAGGGTTAGCACTCAGTCACCATTGAGGTCAATTTTGATTGCATTAATTTCGAGGCGATAGATTTGTATTAGAGAATACATTTTTGTGCAAAGACCGGAGCTTTTTACAAAACTTCATGGCTTTACGGAGAAGAATTTTGTTGAGTTTATGTAACGCTGAGAAATGCTTAGACAAGCTGATCGTTATATTCTTGGCGCAGGGTTTCAAAACCATTAATTATTCTTTCTATAGATTTCGATCGAAACCTATAAATGCTGCACCAGATTGCCAGCCTTCTCGACCCAACAGTCGCCGCAAACGATCGCCTGATTAGAGAACTGCTCCCCAAGAGGGTAGGATCAGGATCATCGCAAGGTTATTCCTTTATCAGAGCTTATGT
>NZ_JACJOR010000471.1:0-11077 GCF_014695615.1 Leptolyngbya sp. FACHB-711 | reverse complement strand
CCGGGATTCAGATATTAGCGACCTTACTCGTTCTTGCACCTTACTGTCAACCCATTTTTACGTTTCAGTCCCGTTGCCGGGATTCAGATATTAGCGACACTGCTTGAAAACTCCCGTCCGTTCTTAATACCTTTAAGTTTCAGTCCCGTTGCCGGGATTCAGATATTAGCGACAAAAAACTTTATCTTCTGCTGAAAACGCTATGGCTCGTTTCAGTCCCGTTGCCGGGATTCAGATATTAGCGACCCGGCGGACCCATCGGGATCACGCCTGGCAGCACTTGTTTCAGTCCCGTTGCCGGGATTCAGATATTAGCGACCCTGCAGCCTGTATTGCCCATCCTATCTGGATTCTAGAGCCACTTTTCGCAAAGCTCCCTAAAAGGGCACTTTTTGAAGCTCAATATGGCACTTATTTCCCAGTTTCAGTAGAAGGGAAAAACTCAAAACTATTCTATTTTCTAGGTTCTAGCCATTTTCGCGAACCCCCTGGGTTTTTGACCCCGCTTCGGTTTGCGAAAAAAATTACCCCTCTATCGTATAGTAGCCGCAGGTAGAGTGGAATGCTTTGGATCACAAACAGGGTTGAAGAGGGGCGATCGCATCGCGCTACGGCGCGTCGCGCAGCGGCAAGCCGATCGTCAAAGAATGATGGCTGTTTCCTGGCGCGGTTTTTCCGAACCATAGGTCAGGGTACGCTTCACGGCTCCAGCGTCCAGCACATAGATTCGAACGGAGTCTTCATCCGGCTTCACGATCGTCTCAATCTGGGTTTGCAGTTTAGCGAACTGGGGTGCGGTCAGGAAGCACTCGAACACACTGTACTGTGTCCACTGCCCATAGCCAGAGAGCATTTTGTGTAACCGTGTCCGTCGCTTATTGGCAGCTTTGGTATCGGGCAGATCGTAAATGATCAGGTAGAAAAGGGTCGTCATCGCAGAATGAGCGGTTTGTAAGAAATGCCTTCTTGCAAGTGACGACTTAGCAACCGCGCCTGTAGCTCGATTGCCCGACGATAGGTACAGCGGTAGTCGAAAACCGGATGGGTAAATTCACTGATCAACTTGCGTTCAAATGCCTGTAAGAACCGTTTGCGTCCGTCATCTGACAAGCGGTATGCTCCCAAACTTTCGGTAAAGTCTTTGGGCTGAATCTCCCGATTGTTTAGTACGGCAAGTACGACGTTATCTGCGACCAGCGGTCTGAATTCTTCCATCAAATCCAGTACCAGTGCAGGCTGACCGTGATGCACTTCGTGCAAATAGCCGATGTAAGGATCGAGTCCGGCAAGGTGTGCTGCAGCCGTAACCTGACCCCGCAATAGCCCGTAGGCAAAACTCAGCAGGGAATTGACGGGATCAGTGGGAGGACGACGATTTCTGCCTGTAAACGACCAGGACTCCCCTACCATTGCTTGCCAGAGAGCAAAATATTCGCGGGCTGCCATGCCTTCAATGCCTCGCACCTTGTCCAGCGTTGTTTGCTGCTCGACCTGCTTCTTTCGCTGCTTCAGAGGATTTTCCGTTTGCCCATGCCGATACAAAACGGTGTACTGGTTCTGAATTTTAGCAGTGACGATCGCTTTGACCAGATCCAAACGCCGATCGCGATCGAGGTAAAGGGCGTATTGTGCCAGTCGCAGTTGTCCGTTACGGGACGAGCCAGGGAGGGCACTGCCGAGGTATGTCCCAAAGCTGGAAAGATAATGCACCGACATTCCCAGTTCCAGCGCATACATCAAGGCATCTCCAGTGACTTGCGGATTCCCCATCAGCACGACCTGTTGGACGGTTTGTGCCGGAATCGCTTTCTTTTGCCAACTGCCATCCTCCTGCCTCAAGGCAACGGTAAAGGCTTCGTGGGATTTGCTCAAGACGGCATCGGGTTGAGTGACGTAGAGAATTGACATTGATCTTCCAAAGACGAATAAATTACTGAGTTTGCCTGAGATGCTTGACTTCAAACGGCAGGCAAATGCCTTGCAGACTGCAAGCCTGACACTTTTTAGCGTGATCGATTGGGGCAGGCATCGGCTTTTGATCAGCAACATGCGCAGCCGCAATCGCCTCTTCGGTCATCTGCCTGAGTTGGGCTGTGAACAATACTTTTTGCCTGCGGCGATTGGTGTGATAAAAGATTTCACCGTAAGCGATGGACTGTCCTGTGCGTTCCTCTAGACAAAGTGCTGCACCACAAAGCTGAAAGTGATCATTGAGATGCTTTGCCATCTTTCCCTTTTTGTACTCAATTGGAATGAGCTGACCTTCGCGCTCTTCAACCGCATCGATAATGCCGGAGACTTGCAGACGATCGCTCCAAACCCACTGCTGCTGATGAATTCGGGTATTTCCTTCTTGAAGGATGGCTTCTTCATTGATATTGCGATGCAGGTGACGACCGAGGATAATATGCTCGTTGTCTTCCATCTCCCCTAACACATATTCAAAATAGAAGCGGCGTGGACAATATTCCCAGGCATTGAGATATGCCAGGGGCAAATAGTCTTCGATCATAAAGTGGACAGTGAATTGTGTTTAGAGCGATCGTCGTTGCGGCTAAACGAGCAACAGATATGCGACTGCTCAGCAAGTTCGATCGCGGTTCAGCCTACGGACCGCTGAGCGGACGGCTTGGATAGCTCCATTCGTTTGGTCAGCCCCATCCCCATCGCAGTCTTGCGTCCCACGCCTGAAAATTGAGCAAAGTGAGCCAGTACGGTTGCAATTTGGGCTTGCGCCTCATTGCTAAATTCATACCTTGCCCATCCTTGTGCGCCAATTTCTGCACCGCCTTTCATCTTCATTGCATAGGTTTTTAACTCATAGGCAGCGGTGATGCCGTTCCACGCTTGCTGGGGAAATTGTAGTTCAACGGGTGTGAAGGCATTCCACCGGCGCAGCAGGCTACCAAAGACGAGATCGGGCAATGGGAAAGGCTGGATCGCTCTGCCCTGCTTAAAACTGGTCGGCGTGAGAAACTGGAGATCAATCATTCGCTGCGGTGAAACCTGCGACAGCATTTCATAGCTGCTGGTCTGCAAAATTTCAATGGTTTTACCAATGCGACAGGGAATATCGGTCAAGGTAATCTCAGATCCGAGATGCTGGCTTAATCCCCAAAGCAAGGGTGCTAGCAAATCTTTTTGCAGTAGCCCGATCCGCAGCACCATCTGTTTTGCCGAGATCGATCGCATCGTCAGTGTCAGGGGCAGGGAATCAGCTTGATGAAGCTGAGTGGCAAGAGATTCATTGGCTAAGCCAATCCAATCTAAACAGAGGGCATGAATCGCTCGCCCCAGCGTAGGTGGTAGGGATTCACTGGCAGCGATCGGAATTTGCAGGACGTGCAGCGAGTGTGAATCAACTTCAATGCCGGTCATGTCGTAGGGATGACCCTGCCATTCGATTGTGGGACTCATGCCAATTTGCTGACAGATCGTTTGCATCAATTCTGGATAGGGTTGAGCTTCTGGCAGAACTGCCATAATGCGAGTCACCCCGTTTCTGGGGTTGAGCGGCACCCAATTTAAAGCCGGATTAAATTCAGACAACCAGCCTGTTAGCGGTTGCAATTTACGAGGTGCATGGCTCGACCGCAGCACCACACTCAGTCCAGCAATCTCTGATTCAGAATCTTGTGTAAAAGTCATAGCGCGCACTCGTGGCAGTCAGTTGAAGGGGGAGGAATCCCGGTTGAATCACCCGATCTTTATCCAGTTGAGCCTTCTCCGGCGAGAAGGGATTGATGCGACTGAAGGTGGTTTTTGCCCCCAGGTCATCCATGGGTTGAACTGTAAAGCTTCTTCCGGCTTGGGATTGAAAAAGGGGTTCAGCCGTCTTTTGGGTTTCGTCTGGAAGAAATTGAAAAAAGCACCCCCGCTTACCGAAGTAGTTGATCTGGCAAAAAAGCTTTTCTAATTCCAGCAGACGATCGCTTTGTCCAGTGCAAATCTTTAGATTGCCTTCCAAATGTACCCATTCTCGAAAGACAAATCCTTCCTGAAGGGGCATTGTGATGCGACTTCGATCGGCTTTATCAGTGGTCTGGTCGTAGTAGCGCAGCTTGTACCCGTTGCGATTGACAACCAGCTTTTCTGGCGGCAGCACAAAAACTTGCAGCTCCCGAATCCAGGCAAACTCCGGCTTGATCCAGCGGTCAAAATCCTCGGTATGAAGCCGGCCCTGTTCCTCTAGCAACACCCTGAGAAGTGCCATTTTAATAGCATAAGGAGTCGGTACCAGATTCGATCGCGCCGCCATACTGGTCGCATCCGATCGCTTTAGGGAAAACAGACTCACCGGCTGGTACGTGACAGTGAGCCACTGAGGTTGATCGGTTGATTCGATCGCCTCACTGCTTTTCGGTTTACTCGCCCGCTTCGGCATTGTTACTCTCCCATGGCTGTGCTTGGTCGATCAGGACGGCAATTTGTTCAGCGAATTCAGCGAGAGTGTCAAACGGGAACAGGCGAATAGTTTCTGCTCCGTTCAAGCGATTCAGGGTTTGCGCCAAACTATCAATCTGCCGTTCAAAGTCCGGCTGGAGGGGGCTGACCATTGGAGCAGGACAGCGTTTAGTGCTGACGGTAATGACGCCTGTAAAGCCATCGGGGTGAGGGAGGTGGGTATTGCGCTTTGCTCCATTGGGCTGGAGGAAGGTGTACAGGACGCTTTTCAGCAGGGCATCTAAGCGTTTTTTGCATTCTGCTTTTTCGATCGCATAACCAAAGCTGTGAGGATTGTAGCCAATGCGAAAGGCTTCAATGTTTAAGACCGCCGCATAGAGTCCTGAACTGATTTGCACATTGTAAGGAGTCGGATTATCTTCGCCGTACTTGGCGTGGAAATAGCTCTGAGTCTTCACCAGCGTCGGCACTCCCACGACAGTTCCAAATTCGATTACCGATTCCCGCTTCAGGGTTTGTCCACCTTTCACCGTCACCATAAACCCCTCCAAATCACTCATGGCGCAAAGCTTGAGGACTTTATCGGTACGAGTTGTCAGATCGCTTTCTTGATTGGTGAAAAACGTCTCTTTCTGCGCTTCAATGTCGTAGCCGACGCGATCGGGGCTGAATCTTTTCCCACCTTCCGACAGGCTTAAACCACCCTCGATCGCAATCCGATGCAGATGCTCTGCTTGAATGTGCTTCAGCATATCGCCGGACACACCGTTGACATACTGCGGCTCAGGGTTATTTTTGTCGATGATGTAGTAGCGACGGGTCAAGGACTGGTTGCCTTCATTGCCTTCGTTATTCAGCGCATGAAGCTGCCAGGATAATTGACCATTCACGGCGATCGAGTAGACCGGAAACTGTTGTGTCTGACTCATAGTTTGATTTCTCCTTATGCCACATTCTCTGAAGTTAGTTCGTCGCTCTCCTGTGCATTCTCAGCAGTATCGACAGGAGCATCTTGCGGTTCATCCTGTAGAGGCTTTCTCCAGCGGGCAAAGCCGTAGGCAATGAGCAGGTTTGCAACCAGGCTTGTAGGAAACTGATCGAGCAGGGCAATCACTTGATCGAGATCTTCTTTGCGGGTCCAAATTCGTTTCACCTCCTTGCCACGACTCTGAAGCCGGAAATTCTCATCTTCATAGCGGGCGAGAAATGCCATGAGTTCTGCCGTAAATTCTGTTTTGGATGCGGCGCAGTTGCCCAACCGCTGTGCCAAGCCATATACGCGCTCCCACTCTAGAGTCTGCTCTTTGCCGTCCCTGTCCTTAATGGTTCCTGCATAGATAGTGGAACTATTAATTGCTCTGGCAATCCGAATGAAGCCTGGATTCTCGGTAATGAGCTTTAAATCCTTTTTGATGCTTTCGGTCATGATGTTGAGTCCTTCTTGGGAAAAGAGTCGGGGACGATATTTTGCTTTTCTGCTGGCAAACTGCTTAGTGACGTGGTCGGCATAGCTAATTTGAAACCGGAAGAATTGGTTGAGGGTATCGTTGATGCTGCTGGTAAGAAAATCTCGATAGGCTGCTAATAGCTCGCTGTGTCCCTCATCTGCCGAAAGCGATCGCAAAACGCTTAAGTGCTCAAGCAGCAAATCCTGATATTCATTGATTTCTGCTTTATTGCTGGGACGAATCCAATCTGGTAAGCCCAGGCTGAAGACTTCTTTGACTCCATAGACCTGTCCTTTTGAGTTAAAGTGCGTACCGCTGAATCCACCCACGATCGTTTTAAGTGAAGCTCCCATTCCCCGCCGCCTGCGTCCCTGGGGCTGAGTCGTAACCTCAGTTGCAGGATGGACACCGAGAAGGGTTTGACAAAACTTCAGCACCATTTCTGCGTCAAATCGGGCAATGCCAAACCCACCGCTGGGAGGATTGGTTTGACGCAGGGCTTTGAGGGCTTTGCTGTATTCAAAGAGCGAAATTTCTTTCGGTTCCAGTGCTACAACCCGCCAATCATAAGTGCTTTCAGCCACTTTCACACGCTCTGATACCCCAAATTCCAGTAGCCCGGCGGCAATGAGCCAGAGAATGACCCATTCTTCGGTCTGGCTGCTGCCCAACTGATTACTGTCTGCTTTGGAACGGCTGACCCCTTGAACCGATGTGGGCAGAAACACCTTCACTGCACTGGCAGGTTTGGGCAGGCTTTTACCCGACCGCTTCTTGAATAATTGGGCGATCGTCTGAGCCACATTTGAGCCAGTGGTCTGATCTGCATCAAAGGCTTCTAGAATTGCTGCCAACAGTGCCCCGAAATCAGACTCCAACTCAAAGGTAGATAACCACAGCGCATTGTGGTTGCGATCGTGCCGCATAGCGGTAAGAATGACCCCATTTTGCGTCCTCGGATCGAACGCGGGTTCAGGCTGCTCCGCTTCGGATAGCTTTTGCTTTTCGCTGGCGGGCAATCTCATCCACTCCCGATAGCGCGATCGCTCCTGGGATTCCTTTACAGTGTCAAAGAAATCCGTATCGAGTGGAATGCCACTCACATCAGTTTTTGCCCCTTTCACAGGCTGAAATAGGTTGAAGAACGACAAATTTGCCGCTTCCTCTGCTGCAATGTCTTTTGCCAGCTTCAATTCATAGTGGGTGCTGCGATCGATCAGCGTCACTGCTGTTAAGCCGTACAGATCGCGCTGAACCCGTTCAACGAGTTGAGCCAGTCCCAGCATCAGCAGCGTATCGGCATAGTTACCATATCGCTTAGGAACATGAAGCGTTTGAGTCATAGAAGAGCATTGCCATCACTGCTAAACATCTTACGGACATCTGGAAGAGGCTGTTTCCAACTGAGTTTCCCTCTAAATTTGCACCGATCGCCCATCACAAATTCGCAGCCCCCGCACCACAAGCCAGTAAAGCTGCTGATATTTCATATAGTCAGGGTTGAAACAGTCCAGCCGGATTTCTTCAACCGCATAAACCTGTTGGGAAAGCACAGGGGGGTCGGCAGGAAGCGATAGGATTTGGGCAAGGTCTTTCCCTAAGAGTCGCTGCCAGCTTTGAGCGATCGCCTCGTTTGCCTTTTCGTGCAGATGCAGCTCGCCTCGACGGGTTGAATCGTGGCGAATTCTGGACAGCGTCACGGAATCCCACCCCGCTGTCCAGGCAGAGTGATGCCGCCCTGCTGCCATTTCAACCACGTTGCAGAATAAATTAATCACCTCATCCTCTGCTTCAAAAAGGTTTTCTAAAACCGGAATCAGACAAGCCTCCAGAATTTCATTTGCCAGAAATGCGCTTTCGATCGCGTGATTGGGGCGTGGGTTTTGCTTTTCGTAAGTCTTCAGGCTTTCTTTTTGCGTTCTCCCCTCACGGTCTCTAAGTGCGCGATCGGTAGGATCATAATCAGTGTGTGCAATCAGTTGACCTTTCGGATCAGACCCTTTGAAATATTGATGGGCTATTGTCTGCCAGCCCTGCATGGCAGATTGCCACTGACGCTGAAGTTTACCCAAATCGTGAGTGATGACCGCTAGAAAGATAAGCAGTTCAAACAGTGCTTCTGCCTGCTGTTGTGTGGCGTTTGAGAAGAACTTGCGGCGCAAAAAACGTCCACCGGCTTGCAATTGCTCGTCCCGCATACTTTGATACTGGGGAGTTTTCAGGGGGAAAGGCTTGTTCCAGCATGTCCAAATTCGTCCCAGATGTCCCACATAGGTATCCATGCGGTAGCGGTATTCCTGGCTATTTGATTTGTTCTGCTTTACCTGGGAGAGATAATTGCCTTCCACCTCCGCGCCAATTTGTAAGCCGAGTTCATCGTCATAATCTGCATACCGAGGATTTACCAATAAACGAATACTGGCTGTAATCGCACCCTGATTCACAATCGGTCTTGCCACAGGCAGGCTATAGCCTTCGCTCTTTTCCGGATGCACAATTTCCTTGAAAATCCAGTCCTGGGGATGGCTGTCCTGGAATTCGCGAAAGACTTTAAGCAGAGTAGTCCTGGGCAGCGAGAAGGGTTCCAGCCCACGTAGATCAACTTCAGGAAGATCGAGATCAATCATGGGTTGTTCTTCAACCATGAAGATGCTGCGGTTATCCACATGGCGAATCAAATGTTGTGCTGCTGATCGCTCTCCTGAAAAGATTGCTTCTTGCAGTTGATCGTCAAATGCCTTGCGATTGTCCTGTCGTTTTTTTGCCTGCTGCTGATCTCCGGTGGCGTGAACTTGATTCACCCAAGCGGCTTCAATTTCAAACCCAACCAGATTCGATCGCATCGGTGACTCGAAATGCTCCTGTAAAACACTCCAGGTTGCTTCACAGACTTGATCTTCATACGGTAGGAACTTGCGTTTTGATCGCTGCTCGACCTGGGCAAGCTGTTCGTCATCGTCTTCAGCGGAGGTTAGCTCAGCAAATGCTTCACCAGTCTGCACGTCACGATACACCTTCACAATTCCCGTTTGATTAGCAAATCTGGCACAGCGTCCTGCCCGCTGCAAGAGCGCATTCATGGGACAAAGCAGGGTGTGCATGACTTCACAGGTAATGTCAATTCCGGCTTCGATCACCTGCGTTGAGATCAAAATATGGCAATTGCCATCGTCCTGCTGATAGCCATCCTTGCCGAAAATGCGTTTTAGGGCTTCTTCTTTCCGTTTGCGATCGTCCGGTAGAAATCGGGAATGCAGCAGCGAGATTTGAATGGGTTGATGCTTCACTAAATCGCGTAAGTCCTGAAAAAGCCCCTGTGCTTGAGCGACTGTATTGCACAGGACGATGGCTCGCTTTCGCTGATGGGTTTGGATATCTTCCAGGATCGCTGAAGCCCTCAGGGGGGCGGTGATCGGTTCAAAATATCGCTGCCTGGTTTCGATCGCTTTTAGATCTTCTCCTGTCACATTCATCAGGTGAAGCGAGCCTGAAGTATCCTGCCTGCGAAGGGGCATCCGCGATCGGAGTTCTTGCTGAAGCTGGGCTGCGAGTTCTTCTGTCAGCGTTGCCGTCATCAACAGAAACGGTGAAATTCCCTGTACCTGCTTCAGGAGTTCCAGGGTCGTGGCAAAGGAGCGATCTGGATCAAGTAAGTGCAGTTCATCAAACACCAAATAGGACGCAAATACAACTCCGGCATTGACGTTGGCAGAACCCCGCCCTACCGAGTAGGGAATGCCAAGAAAGCTGCTCAAGAGTTGATCGATCGTGCAGAAAACAATATCGCCTTCAAACCGAGGATCTTCTGGATTTTCACCCGTTTGTAGCGTCACGGCTAAGGGACGTTTGGCGGGATAATGTTTTTCCCAGGTTCTCACGTATCTTTCAACGCGGTCGCGCAGGCTGGTTGCCAGGGTTCTGAGTGGGACAATGTAGATGAGTTTGTTTGGAAACTCGGCAATGTTCAGGACTTTGGCAAAGAGAAAGGGAGCGATCGCGGTTTCGGTTTTGCCTGCCCCGGTGGGGGCACGGAGGAGAATGTTTTGCCATGAGAGAATGGCGGCGATCGTTTGCTTTTGGAAGTGACGAGGAGAGAATTCGGTTAGCCTTTGAAAAAGGGAATCGATAGAATGATGATCTAAAGTAGCCATCGTAATTTCATCTGTGATGGTCACAAGGTTAAGGCTAGAATTTTGCTGAACGTTGGCTCAATCTAATAGAGCAACAATTTCTTCGATGGTTAACTGGGAAGGCGTATTCCAGGGAGAACCACCCACAGTGCGCCGTCCGCCCCAGGTGCCTGCTTCAGAATCTTTTTCCTGTTCTGCTTGAGTCAGGCGATCGAATGCTCTTTGCGTGAAGTCGAGCGCGTGTTGGTCTGGGTGAAGAGGAATGCTGCCGAGGGTGTATTGGTTGCCCCCTGCTCGATGATCGCGAATTGTGATCGCCTCTGGGCGAAGCGAATGGGAGCGTGACTGGATTGCATGATAGAAGGATCGGGGATCTACTGAATGCCCAACCCCTCGGACATCGCAAATGGCGATCGCGCCTCGTTGGGTTTCAACAAACTGGATACGCTCCTCATCTTTTAACATCTGGGCATCTGACTCAATCTGCTGCCAGTAATCATCGGCTTCGCCACATTCACCTGGATAAAGACGATCCCCCTTTGCTGCTGCAATGAGCCAATCCGTGCCTCGTCGAAAGGCTTCTGAAGAATAGGCTTCCCAGTGGTTATCTGTCCAGTCTTTGCGCTCATGCGGCAAACCTAAATCGGCTGCAATGCCTTCGCTTGATTTCTTGAGGGCAGCATCGGCTTTGGCAGCAAATTCAGCGTGCTGGCTCAACTCTGGCGGAACCATTAAATGATCGCAGTCCCAGGCGATCGCTTTGAATTTAGCGATCGTATCGGAAGTTAGAACTTCACGTGGTAGCTGCACCCAGGCTGCCGCACAGCAGGCATCGGCATCGACCATTGTGGTGACAAAGCAAGGTGGCTGGTCGGTGGAATGCTCTTCGATAAAAGATTGGTGTTCGGGGAGAGGAATTTCGTCCATCTGAACATCGGCTCCCCCTGGACGGTGGTGATCCCAATGCAGGTCTCCGGGTTTGGCTTCCCAATCGGGTACAGTCCCATCCACCATCACAAGCTGATGGTCTTGGGGAAGGCGATCGACTTTGGTAGTGACGAGGTACATACGGCACTGGATATAAGGGAGTATTTT
>NZ_JACJOR010000470.1:0-1996 GCF_014695615.1 Leptolyngbya sp. FACHB-711 | reverse complement strand
GCCCCTCGCCTGCACAATATTGACAAAGACTTTTTTGTGTACGGCTTAGAGTTGGGCGATTACCTGTCCCCCGAAGGGGTGACCTGTCGGATTAGCTCATGGCATCGTCAGGAAGACCGCAGCCTGCCTCTGCGCGGCAAAGTGAGCGGTGCGTATATCACCTCCTCCCTGGCAAAAACCGAAGCAGTGGATTCTGGCTTTGATGAGGCCATTTTACTCAACTCTCAGGGCAAAGTCAGCGAAGCATCTGGCATGAATATCTTCGTAGTGCGAAATGGAACCATTATTTCTCCTGGCTTCGATCAGGACATCCTGGAGGGTATTACCCGCGATAGCGTGCTGACGATCGCCCGTAATTTTGGCATTCCCGTCGTTGAACGACCGGTTGATAAAACTGAACTGTTCATCGCTGATGAAGTCTTCCTGAGCGGCACGGCTGCAAAAGTTGCGCCTGTCTCCAGAATCGAAAACTATAAGCTGCCTGTCGATCGCCCCATCACCCTGAAACTAAGAGAAAAACTGACTGCCATCACTGAAAATCGCGCTCCAGAGTATCAAGATTGGGTGTTTCCGGTTTCGATCGCGTGATTGTTATGAATCCTGACCGCTATCGAAGCAGCGTATGGATGGGCATATGGATGACAGCCTCCAACAGCAGAGCTTTGAGTTTGCCCTTAGCATTGTCCGGCTCTACAAAAAGCTCCAGGCAAGACAAGAGCTAATCATTTCCCCTCAGTTGCTTAGAAGCGGGACGCGCATTGGCTTGTTGATTGAAGAAGCTTTTGTGGCTCCAGTTCCGCAGCAGTCAAAACAAATCGATATTGCCAAGCAGGAAGCTCGTGAAACCTACTACTGGCTCCGGCTCCTGCAAGCGTCTCGATTAGCCGATGTAGATGTTACACCAGAGATCACGCAAGTCAAGCAGCTATTGCATTTGATCGCGGAGCGTGAATCCCCAAGGGAGTCCTCCGGGAAATCCTCAAGCAAGTCCTCAAGCAAATCCTTGACAACGGGAAATTAACTCATTTCACGTCATTTAATACACTTAATACAATGGGTTTTCGTCTTGCGGGAAAGCAATTCTATTAGATTGGGTTTAATGTTGTGCTTTGCCTTGGATTCTGTTTCCGGCTAAACCAGGAATGATCAAATAAAATCTGATGATAAAAAAGGTAGACAACTTGAGATACGAATGGAAAAGGTTCAAGGCTGCCACGGTTGATTATTCCTAGAATGCTTAGAAGATTGAAGGCACCTGCATCTTTTCTGCTAATTTGAGACTAATTTGGGTAATGATTAAGCCCACGTTGCAGGAGGGAGGCTCATGGCAAAGAATTCGGGAAGTGCAAAAGATCCGGGAAGTACCTTAGGCCGTGCGCGATTGCTGGCGATCGGTAATACGTCCACCAGTGTCAAACAAAGCCTTAGCTCCAAAGATTTGATTGACGTCTGGAGATTGGAGATCGGTACGAGAAGCAGCTTCAGTGTCTCGTTGCGGGATTTGGGGCGAGGGGCAAATGCGGACTTGTTTCTGGTTAATCAAAACGGTCGTGCTTTCGCTTCCTCCAGAAAAAGCGGGCGCAAAGTGGAAAATTTGAATGATATTTCGCTGGAGCCGGGAACTTACTACGTGCGCGTGCAGCTCAAGCGAAAGAGCAATGATACCCGCTATCGGCTGACCGCTTCGGAGACTCCGCAGGGCGATCGTTTCGGCAATTCTTTTGAGGCTGCAACGCCGCTGGTAGGCGCAGTAACAAACAGCATCAGCGATTTTGTCGGCAACAGCGATCCGACCGATTACATCCGGTTCAGGCTGCCTGCGCCAGGAACGATGAACTTGACTTTGACCGGGCTCAGTAGCGATGCCACTCTGGAACTGTTCGATCGCAACCGTAACTCGATCGGGGTTTCTGCCAATCCTGGAACTGCAACCGAAGCTCTGTCCCAGCGCCTCATTGACTACGGTTCGACTTATTACATCCGCGTTGCCCAAACT
>NZ_JACJOR010000047.1:0-6718 GCF_014695615.1 Leptolyngbya sp. FACHB-711 | reverse complement strand
TTTCGCAGGGGGCTAGGGGAGATCAAAAGCATTTGAAACATGCTCTGGGGAAAAGCGATCGCGTTTTGCGGAAAACCTTATGCAGTCAGATTTTACGGTCAATATTCTTCTTGTAGACGATCACCCGGAGAACCTGCTGTCGCTGGAGGCTATTCTGGAACCGCTAGGCGCGAATTTAGTGCGATCGAATTCGGGTGAGGAGGCTCTGCGGGTTTTGCTCGAACGAGACTTTGCCCTGATTTTGCTCGATGTGCAAATGCCAAGAATGGATGGGTTTGAGACGGCAAGCCTGATTCGCCAACGTCGGCGATCGCGCCAAACGCCGATTATTTTTCTGACGGCATTTAGTGCCACTTCTGAGATGCTGTCGAAAGGCTATTCGCTGGGAGCGGTGGACTATTTACACAAACCGATCGATCCGGTCATGCTTTTATCGAAGGCAACGGTATTCGTCGATCTGTTCAAAAAAACGCAGGCAATTCAGCAGCAAAGCCTTGTGCTCGAACGCCAGGCTGCCCAACTCGCAACGGCAAACACCCAGCTTAGACAAAGCGAAGAACAGTTTCGGCTGCTGAGCGAAGGTTCACCGATTGGCATTTTCTTAACGAACCCCGCTGGAACATTGACCTACACCAATCCGCGCTTCGATGCGATCTGCGGCATCAGTGCCCCTGCTTCGCTGCAAGTCGATTTGCTGCAAACGATCCACCCTGAAGATCGATCGCCCATGACAGCACAATGGATGGCTTACCTGAGCGGCGAGCAGGAATTGTCAGCCGAATTCCGATTGCTCAATCCAGACCTGCACTGGATTAATCTTCGATCGCGCCCTCTGTATTCAAAGCAGCATTCAGAGCAGCGTTCAGGGCAGTCATTTTCAGAACAGCGTGAACTGCTCGGACATTTAGGCACGATCGAAGACATCACCGAGCGCAAACAGGCAGAAGCGATACGCGCCGAAATGATTCGAGCACAAATTGCCCGCCAGGAAGCCGAAGCCATTAACCGCATGAAAGACGAATTTCTGGCAGTGCTGTCCCACGAGCTTCGCACGCCGCTCAACGCCATGCTAGGCTGGGCAAAAATCCTGAGCGATAGCTTTGTTCCACAGAGCGTTCGTCGTCTAGATGAAGCAACCGTCGCTCGTGGCTTAAGCATTATCCAGCGCAACGCCCAGTCCCAAACCCAGCTCATTGAAGATTTGCTCGATGTTTCGCGCATTATTCAGGGCAAATTCTCCCTGAAAATGGCCCCAATCCAGCTTCCGCCCGTGATTGAAGCGGCGATCGAATCTGTGCGTCCGCAGGCACAAGCCAAAGCCATACATCTCACGGTTCACCTCACGCTTGACGAAATTCAAGTGATGGGGGATGCCGTCCGCTTACAGCAGGTCGTTCTAAACCTCCTCTCCAACGCGATCAAATTTACGCCCGATGGCGGCAAAGTCAAGGTGGAATTAGAACGAGTCGAGGAGGAAGATTGGGAGATCGGGAGATCGGGAGATCGGGAGGTGGAAAGTCATGAACTTGGCTCAACCGCTGACCCAATTTTCTCTCACCCCTCACCCCCTCCACTCCTTTGCCCTTACGCTCAAATCACCATCACCGATACAGGCATCGGCATTGCCCCCGACTTCCTGCCCCACGTCTTCGATCGCTTTAGGCAGGCAGATAGCTCCACGACGCGATCTTATACGGGGTTGGGGCTAGGGTTGGCGATCGTGCGACATTTGGTTGAGCTGCATGGCGGGGTGGTGCAGGTAGAAAGTGAAGGCATCGATCGAGGAGCGGTGTTTACGGTTGGGCTGCCGCTGCATCAGGCGATCGATTATCAAAAGGACACTTTAGAAGCAGTTTCACCGATCGAAGCGGGAATTGCCGGACAAAAAATTTTGCTGGTCGATGACGAAGCCGATAGCCGCGAGTTGCTGGCGTTTATGCTGGAGCAGCAGGGCGCAGTGGTAACAGTTGCTGAGAGTGCCGCGCAAGCGATTGCGGCTTTAGAAGTTCAGCCATTCAACGGTTTGATCAGCGATATCAGTATGCCGAACTTAGATGGCTATAATCTGATCCAGAAAGTTCGATCGCTTCAGGACAATCTGAATGCAGGCATTCCCGCAATTGCGCTTACTGCCCACGCCAGCGAAGCCGATCAACAGCGTGTTCTTGCGGCTGGATTTCAGGCTCACGTTGCAAAACCGATCGAGCCAGAACAATTTTTGGAAACCCTTGTGGATCTCCTTCGTCCTCAATCCGGAAATTGCGGTCGCTAACTTATTACTCAAGGAATATTAGCGACTCATCCTTAGGGTGTATTCTCATCTTAGAAGAATGATTGTTCCGCTGTTTTAGGAACCGATGGGATGAGTAGAACTAGGATTGACAGAATGATGAATTAGATGATGAATTCGCGAAATCTACATCAATTCGCATAGTTTACTAAATTAACAGCTCAGTTGCTGAATGGGTTTTGTCGCTGTCTTCCCGATCGCCGCCAAGGAGTCCTGTGTCCTGATTTCGACCCGCCTTAAACCACCCGTGGCAGATGCTTTAGACCCATCGTGACTTAATCTTTTCCCGGAAAATCTCTATGGCAGTCCCCCCCTGCACCGTCCTCATTGTTGAAAACTTTCTGCCAGACCGAGAACTCTATCGCCGCTCTCTGCTTACCGATACAAGCTGCGGTTATCGTTTGCTAGAAGTGGATACGGCAATGGAGGGGCTGGAGCTGTGCCGCACCGAATCAATCGACGCAATTTTGCTGGACTATTTGCTGCCCGATTGCGATGGGCTGGAGTTTCTGCAAGCCCTGCATGCCCAAAATAGCGAAGACAGTCCGCCTGTGGTGATCGTCACCGGACAAGGCGATGAAAGTATTGCGGTGCAGGCACTCAAGCTGGGGGCGGAAGATTATCTGGTGAAGCGTCGGCTCACGCCCGATCTGCTGCGGCTCACGGTGCGAAGCGCGATCGAAAATGCCCGACTGCGGCTCCAACTGCGCGAGAGTGACGATCGGTTTCGGGTGTCGATCGAAAATATGCTCGACTGCTTTGGCATCTTTTCAGCCATTCGAGACAGCGGGGGGCAGATCCTTGATTTTCAGATTAGTTATCTGAATGCCGCTGCTTTGCAAAACCATCAAATGACTACCGCAGGCATCAATGTAAAACTGGGTGAAGTGCTGCCCGCCACTCGAGAAACGGGGCAGTTTGACCAGTATTGTCGCGTCGTGGAAACCGGAGAACCGCTCGTCAAAGAAGAACTGACCTACATCGATGGCTTTGGCACACCGTTGCTGTATCGTGCCTTTGATATCCGTGCCAGCAAATTTAATGATGGCTTTGTTGCCTCCTGGCGCGATGTCACTGCTCGAAAACAGGCAGAACTGGAGCGGCAGCAGCAGCTTGAGCGAGAGCAAATTGTCCATCAAATCACGCAGCAAATTCGCCAATCGCTGGATCTGAAGGACGTGCTGCATACGGCGGTTACTGAAGTTCGCGAGTTTCTCAGCACCGATCGCGCCTTTATTTATCGCTTTAACCCCGACTTTAGTGGCACGATCGTGGTGGAGTCGGTCAGCAATGGGCTGCCTGCGGCGATCGGTGCCCGCGTACAAGATACCTACTTCCTCGAAACCCACGGTGAAGACTATCGCCAGGGCAGAATTCAGGTGGTCGAAGATATCTACACCGCAGGGCTAACAGACTGTCATGTTGAAATGCTGGTGCAGTTTCAGATCCGGGCAAATCTGATTGTGCCAATTTTACAGGGAGAGCAGCTCTGGGGCTTGCTGGTGTTGAGTCAGTGCGCCTGTCCGCGTCAATGGCAACCCGTCGAAATCGATCTGCTCCGGCAAATTGCCGCTCAGCTTGGCATTGCGCTAAAACAGGCAGAGCTGTACGAGCAGGCACGGGCAGAACTGACAGAACGCCAGCGAGCAGAATCTGCCCTTCAGCAAAGCCACGATCGCTTTGAGCTAGCGGCGGCGGCGGTCAATTGCCTGATTTATGACTGGGATTTACAGTGCAATCGCGTCGAGCGTACCCAGGGACTCTACGAAGTCACCGGATATCTGCTGGAAGAGGCTGATCCGTCTCCTGAGTGGTGGCTTGACCTGATCCACCCGGACGATCGCCCCAAGAAAAACGATGAAAGCGTGTTTTCAGACCTGGCAAAGCTCGGTCGCTACTGCAATGAATACCGTGTCCTGCACAAAAACGGGCGTTATCTCTGGGTCGAGGACTGGGGCACGGTTCTCAAAGACGATTCTGGGCAACCCGTTCGGATCGTCGGCAGCACCAGAGCGATTCACAAACGCAAACTCACCGAACAACGTCTGCACCAGTCTGAGGAGCAGTTACAGCTCGGGGTGCAGGTGGCAGGGGTTGCCCTCGTTCGATTTGACTACGCGACCGATCGCGCCAGGCTCTCTTCCGAAGCATCAGCCATGTTTGGCATTCCTGCTGAAGAGACTCTAATCGCCGACGACCTCGTAGTGAGTATCGATCGGCTGTATGCCGTCTTCCACCCCAGAGAACGCAGAGAACTGCTGGAAATGATACAGCAAGTGCTTGATCCGGCAGGGAAAGGCTATCTCGCCCACGAGCATCGTGTCCTTTGGCAAACCGGGGAAGTGCGCTGGCTGAGCATTCGCAAACAGGTCTTCTTTGATCGATCGACTCAGCCTCCTCGTCCTGATTACGGCATTCTGGCAGCGATCGACATCACCGAACGCAAACGGGCTGAAGCAACCGTTCAAGCGCAGCTCGCCCAGATTGAAGCCATTTATGCGACTGCCCCGATCGGACTGTGCTTTTTAGACCGGGAGCGGCGGTTTGTGCAGCTTAATGAGCGATTGGCAGAAATGAATGGGCTGTCGGTTTCTGACCATTTGGGACGAACTATTCGAGAACTTTTACCAGAATTGGCAGAAGTTCAGGAGCCAATTTTTGAACAAGTGCTGCAAACGGGTGTCCCGGTTCTAGATGTTGAAGTTCAGGGCACAACCCCAGCACAGCCAGGAATCGAGCGCCATTGGCTGGTCAGCTACTACCCGCTAATCGCAGCAGCAGGGCGAGTGCTCGGCATCAACATCATGGTGCAGGAAATTACCGGGCGCAAGCGCGTCGAGGATGAACGCAAACGAGCTGAACTTGAACGCGATCGACTGCTGGCAGAAGCCGAAGCCGCAAACCGCAGCAAAGACGAATTTGTCGCCCTCGTTGCCCACGAACTGCGATCGCCGCTCAATGCAATTTTAGGCTGGGCAAAACTAATGCAAACGCGCCGTCTCGACCCCGCAACAACCGCTAAAGCCTTGGAGACGATCGCCCGCAATACGCAGGCGCAAGTCCAACTTGTCGAAGACCTGCTCGATGTCTCCCGCATGGTGCGCGGCACACTCAAACTAACGCTGGCATCGGTCAATCTGCTCGAAGTGATGGAAGCTGCGATCGAAACCGTCCGCCCCCTGGCTGAAACCAAACCGCTCCAGCTCAAAATGCAGCTCGACAAAACTGCCCCCATCTCCGGCGACTTCAACCGCCTCCAGCAAATTGTCCTCAACCTGTTAACTAACGCGATCAAATTCACTCCACAAGGAGGCAGCGTTGAGGTGAGATTAGAGCAGGTTGGGAAGAGGCATGAAGAGATAAGCAGTCGTGCAGCAAGCAACATTGCCGATCAAACCTCTGCTAACGCCTTACCCCTCACCCCCTCGCTTCCTCACTCCTACGCCCAAATCACCATCACTGACACAGGCATTGGCATCGCCCCCGACTTCCTGCCTCAAGTGTTTCAGCGATTCTGTCAGGATTCGCAGAATGTGAACGCGAAAGAAGGGCTAGGCTTGGGCTTGGCGATCGTCAAATATCTGGTTGAGCTGCACGGTGGTACGGTCACGGTCGCCAGCGGTGGAAAAGGGCAGGGGACAACGTTTGTTGTGAGGCTGCCGCTTCTGAAACGTGAGAACGATCTAGGAGCAGAAGAAAACTTGGAGCAAGTCCCTCTTGCTTCTGATGGGTCGCTGGCAGGTGTGCGGGTGCTGCTGGTGGATGACCAGCCCGATATGCTGGACTTAACCACCTTTGCCCTAGAGGAGTATGGCGCGATTGTGGAAACAGCAAGCAGTGCGACGACAGCACTTGAGAAACTGCCGCAGTTTAAACCGCAGATTTTGCTCAGCGATATTGCTATGCCCCAACAAGATGGTTACGGGCTACTGCAACAGGTGCGATCGATCTATCCCGAAGGACAAATTCCGGCGATCGCCCTGACTGCTTATGCCAGCTACACGCGGCGCGAGGCAGCCTTTCGGGCGGGTTTTCAGGAGTATCTCACCAAACCCCTCGAGCCTGAGCAATTAGTCAGCACCATTCAGGCTTTAATCAAGCATTCTGGGTTCAATTCATGACGTAGGCAAGGCAGCCTCAGCCAGAGCAACCCCTTCCGGCGATCGTTCTGAGTGCCTTTGCCTACCACCAAAGATCAGCAGTGGGCGATCGAATCTGACGACTCAAAACGCATAGCTCAAAACCTGAATCTCGGTTCCTTCTGCGGGTAAATTGCCCGATCGCAGCGTCACGCTGTCACTGCCGACCCGTCGCACCGTTGCACCCTGAACCAAGTTCAGGAAATTGTCGATCGGCAGAATATCGCAGTTTGCCGCATCCGCTGCCTGCGTCCGATACTGGGTGGGAATCACAATTTTGGGGTTAAGC
>NZ_JACJOR010000469.1:0-5801 GCF_014695615.1 Leptolyngbya sp. FACHB-711 | reverse complement strand
ATTCTCATCCCGCTAAAAAGGCTTGTGTCACTTTAGCTTGAGTCGATGAAAGTTGAAGCAGATAGAGGCTTCCAGACAAATTCACCCAGAGAGCAAAACCCGCAACCAGTTGATGTTCTTGAGCATGAATGATGAAGCGATGCAAGTGGATGTCTTCCCAGCCCATTGCGATCTGAATGAAGTGATGGAGGTCAGCGATGCTACTATCTGAATGCACCAAGAGTTGCCGCCAGATCAGAGGGCTAATCCCGACCAAGCTGACTTTCAGTTGATAGATTTCGCCAGGACGAGTAGAAGAGGGCTGCATTGCCTGATTTTACTGCGTTTCCCCTGGTTTTTTCCGCTCTCCAGCTTCGTCCGACCGGAAATCGAACGCACCTTCCCAGCGAGATTCAAGTCAGACTCTTGAGTGAAACGGATGCTGAGATTTGGCAAAATCGGGCTGCCCTTCCAGAAGCAATTCATCTTCAATTTTCGGGACAGACCGGAGAGCGGTTTAAGATTGAACTGACCAATGGCGATCGTCAGATTACTGAAACGTTTGTAATTTGATTTCGTGATCGAATGTTGATTGAATCGTAATCTAGCCAGGATGCTCTCGATGAGCAAGCCCATTAGCCAACCCATCAGCCAACCCATTGGCAAGCGCGTCATTCTCAAGCTGGAAGGCACCCTGGAGCAAGGCTTTCAGGGAATGCTTGAAATTGGGGTAGAAGGGGAGCCATCCTTCGCAGAACAGGTTGGGGAACTGCCGCCCGCGCCCTATTTAGCCGCTCAACTTCAGCAGTGGCAGCAGGAATACCGCAAACTCTCCAGAGCTACGCGAATTATCCTCAAGCGTGCTTCGACACAGTTGGGGGCACTGAGCTACAGAGAACAAATGGAAGCCTGCCGTCAAACGGCTCAAGCCTTAACGCAGGCATTTCAGCAATGGCTAGGTTCGGCTGCTTTTACCGCGATCGACAAATTCTTGCGAACAACCCTCAGTCTACATGAGCCAATTCGCCTTCTGATTCGGACACCTGACCAGCGACTTTATCATCTGCCGTGGCACTGCTGGGATTTTATCGAAGATTATGCTCAGGCAGAAGTGGCATTTGGAAGGCCGATTAGCCGCTTTCCGATTCAGAATTCAAGCCTACCTTCTGCCTCTGAGTCTGTTCGTATCCTGGCAATTTTGGGAGACAGCCGCAGTATTGACACCGAACAGGATCGTCGGATTCTCCAGCAGCTCCCCGATGCTGCCGTGGAATTTCTGGTGGAGCCATCGCTTTCTCAAATCAGCCAGCAGCTTTGGGGGAGGAACTGGGATGTGCTGTTTTTTGCAGGGCATAGCCGCACTGAAGACAACCGGGGACGTATTTTTATCAATTCCCAGGACAGTCTTTCGATCGAAGATTTGAAACTGGGACTGAAACAGGCGATTGGATGCGGCTTAAAGCTGGCAATCTTTAACTCCTGCGACGGACTGGGGCTTGCCTATGAGCTGGAATCCCTGTATCTGCCCCAGTTGGTCGTAATGCGACAGCCCATTCCCGATCGCGTAGCTCAGGCGTTTTTGAAATATCTGCTGACTGCCTATGCCGAGGGAGAATCCTTGTATCTTGCGGTCAGGCGGGCTAGGGAGCGGTTACAGGAGGAATGGGAACGCGAATTTCCCTGCGCTGGTTGGTTGCCCGTTGTCTTTCAAAATCCCGCTGCAATTCCCCCCACCTGGCAGGAACTTCTGGGACAGCGTGACGCTTCTACGGCAGGGATGCCCCCGTCTGCAATTGTTTCATCAGTGAGGGTACCTGCCTCCCCACTAATCCGTCCATCTGCACCGCAGGAATGGCTGGGTTCGCTGGGTAGGAAACGGGACCTCCGCATTGTCTTGGCGATCGGCATTCTAAATGCCCTGCTGCTGACTGGCGTGAGAACCACCGGCATTTTACAGCCCCTGGAATTAAAAGCCTTTGATCAGATGATAATTCGGCGACCGCCAGAACGTCCCGATCCACGTATTTTGATTGTGGGAATCACTCAAGAGGATATTCTGGCGCAGCAGCAGCGCAATGAATCGATGCAGCGAATCTCCACCTCGGCTCAAACCTACAATCAGCCGTTCGATGTCTCCCTCTCAGATCAGTCGCTCAGCCGCATTCTGGAAATTCTGCTGCGTCACCAGCCGCGTGTCATTGGGCTGGATATCTATCGTGATTTCCCGGTTCTGCCTAATCAGCCCCAACTGGCAGGCTATCTGCGTCAGCAATCTATTATTGCCATCTGCAAAGCTGAAGACTACTGGAATGCTAAAATTCCGACGATCAATCCACCCCCCGAAGTACCAGTCGAACACATAGCCTTTTCTGATTTTCAAACTGATGACGACCAGATTTTGCGGCGACAGCTTTTGCAGATGAATCCCCTAAAGCAGCGATCGACCACGGGCTGTGAAGCTACCCAATCCTTCAGCGTCAAAGTTGCCTTTGCATATTTGCAGCAGCAGGGCATTACCGCCCAAATTACGCCCTATGATGATTTGCAGATTGGAAATCGCATCTTTGAGAGCCTGCGACCGCGGCAGGGCGGTTATCAGTTCTTGAGGGCAGCTGATAAGGGCGTGAGTCAAATTTTGATGAACTATCGGGCTGCAACCGAGCCAGCAATCACAATTTCGATGGGAGAACTTCTCGATTCTCAATCTGACATCAATCCGGCATACATCAAGGACAAAATTGTGCTGATTGGTGTAACCGCACCGCAAGGAGATCTCTGGAATACTCCCTACAGCAATGCCCAAAAGCAGCAGATCAAGGGAGTTAAGGTTCAGGCTCACATGATCAGCCAGCTTATTAGTGCTGCTCTGGATCAGCGTCCCCTGCTGTCTATCTGGTCACAGGGAATGGAGTTCGTTTGGGTATTGGGCTGGTCGGTTCTTGGCAGTATGTTGGTTTGGCAATATATTGGGGATAAGAATGAGTTTGAGAATAGAAAGAGATTAATTCTTTACTCTGTAGCCGCCGTTATTATAACCTCCGTTATTTTATCAATTCTGTGCTTTGTCGCTTTCTTAATGGGTAATTGGTTGCCGTTTGTAACTTCTCTGCTTGGTTTTATTGCATCCAGCAGTGTTACAGTCATTTACTTGATGCTCAAAAACCGTAGATCTTCTTTCAACCTATGAGTCTAATCAATTCTATCCGTAGCGTCGTTCAACCTGTTTTCAAGTCAAGCACAATTTTTGCGATCACAATCAGCTGCACTACCATCTTGACGATCACTTCCCCGTTCACGCCGAGAGTCGGTGCCCAGAACGCACCCTATGAAAATGGACAGGTTCCAGGTCGTTTCTCTGGTGGCGGACAGCGAAGTAATTGTCCGGCAACCCAGTATCCTCTGATTGCCCTGGCTCCTTTCACTCAGGACGGAACGTTTAATCCGCCCGCAATCTATGTGGGTAGCGTGACGGTTGCAGAGCATCCCACGTTCTGGTTTTATGTGCCCTATTCCCTCAGCGAAAGCTTGACGGCAGAGTTTGTTTTACGAGATGCGGTAGGTCGAGTTCTCTACCAGACGAAACTGAGCCAAATGACTGCCTTTGAACAGGCCTCGCATCTGGTGAGCATTAGCGTACTAGATACGGAAACGCCCCTGTCGATCGGGCAAGTTTACCGCTGGTCTTTCAAAGTTAACTGTGCGTCTGAAGTCCCCATCTATGTGAATGGTGGCATTAAACGAATTTCTGCGACCACAGATACCAATCCTGAAAGTTCGTTCGATCGCATTCATGCCTTGGGCAGCCAGTGGCGATCGAATCCTAATGATCCAATTGTGGCAGCACAATGGAATAGCCTTGTCCAATCTTTTATTTCCGCAGCCGAGCAATTGTCCCAGCCGCCGTTCGAGCGGGTAAATCAGTAACAGCGACGATTAGAGCCAATTACCCAGGAGTAGATAGGGTGCCCAGTAAACAGGATGCCCATAGTTCGGGTGTTTCAAAAAGTGAATCTGGGCTTGCCTAAGAACTTCTGATTTAGGCATCGTAGGATTCTGGATAAGCTGCCGATAAAACTCAATCATCATCCGTGCTCCGAAATCATCGTACACACTCCAGAGGGTTGCAATCGTACTGCGCGCCCCGGCTCGAACCGCAACGCCCGCTAATCCAAGAGCGGCTCAATTGTCGCCATCGGCAGTCTGGCAGGCACTTAGCACCAACAGTTCGATCGAATTAGAACCCGATTGGTTGCGTCGAAGGATTTGCTCAAGGTCAGTGACTGAAACTTCGCCATCGGCAGCCATAATAAAGGTTTCATCCTGGTTGCTGCTAAACTTCCCGTGGGTTGCCAAATGAATGATTTGAAAAGAATCTTCCGCAATTCGTTCCTGTAAATCTTCTCTTTTAAAGTTCTCTAGGCTGGCGAAGCTGTGCTGTTGACCGTTCTGAAGAATCTCTCGAATCTGCTCTTCCTCCTCCTGAACAAAGGGAAGGTCTGAAAATCCTTCGGCTTTCGAGAGTCCAGCAAACAAAACGCTGAGGCGATCGCGATCGAGCGGTTTTGGATCAGGCAGACTCAAGCCCGGTGTCAACGCAATCCCGTATTGCTCAATTAAATACTGTTGACCATCGTACAGAACCGCCATCGGAATATTTTTGAGAAACCCATCGAGAACAAATACCAGTGTTTTTATGTCCTGCGATCGCAGTAGCGCAACAGCGGGCTGAATTAACCAGCAATAGACCTGTTGAGCAGGTTCCTTAAACGGCTCCGTTGAATTCTCCGGATCTGTGATTTGACGGCGCAAGTTCAGTAATGTTTCTTCGACGAACTCCTGTTTAACCTTTGTTGAGTAGTACAGTAAGGGCAAGGGCTGTTCCTTCCGAGGCAGCTTCAGCACTACCGCAATCTGGTCAGGCAAAATAATCGGATAAATAAACGCTGCCTTGGCCGCATAGCCGTCTGCATCCATTTGCTGGTTGCTAGTCTTTTCAATCACCTCATCCAGCGCAATCACAGGTGCATCAATACACCCCTCCCGGAAAAAGTTTTGCAATTCTGCAATTTGTAGTGCCTCCAGTGTTTTCCGCGCTCGGTCTAAATTTTGGTTGTCCTGATCATTATTACGGCTGAGCTGCTGTTCTAAACTAATCTGTGGCATTGCCTGAAGCCGAAGCTCAATCAATTCCCGATAGGCAGGCTCAACTCTCTCTCGAAACGAAAACTGCTCTCCGCGATCGATTGTGGACAAATCTGCTTTAATTAACTGCAATGTTTTGATCGCCTCATCGTAGGCAGCGATTGCCTCAGTTCGATATTTGATCTGCTCTGCACCTGATTTTTCGCTCATCTGTGCCTTTAGAATTCGTCCCAGCTGCCACTGCCAAAGGTAGGTAATTTCGGGTGCATTGACCAGCGATTGAGCCTGAAGGAGGGCGCGTCGCGTTAAGTTTTCTGCCTCTGTCCATTGCTGCGTTACCTCATACAAACTGCCCAACCGCCCGATCGCATAGGACATCGCACGGGGATCTGACAGAATTTCAGCCCGAACTCTGGCACTGAGCAGAATTTTTTCAATCTCCGATATAAGGGCATCATCACTACCCGTACTCCAATACCCTCGGCCCTTGAGAAGACTCTGAGCAAAATTGATTTGGGCATAAATCCCTGCTTGGGTGAGCGGGAGCTGATTAATTTGCTGCTGAATTTGCGGTAGTTGCTCCTCGGCAGTTTCCCACTCTGCCTGTGCAATCAGCAAATTTAATTGATTTAGTCTGGCTTGAATTTGAGTCAGAGGAGAATTACTGGTCTCCACTGCCT
>NZ_JACJOR010000468.1:0-49321 GCF_014695615.1 Leptolyngbya sp. FACHB-711 | reverse complement strand
AAACCGGGATGAAAGCAATCGGACAAAAAGGAAAAATTGTTTATACACCAGTGAAAGGAACAACGATCGCCTGGATTGGTTTTAGCTATTTCAGCGATCATAACTCAATGCACGATTTAGACACGGCTGCAAAACTCGTTCAGGAAGCCTCTCAAAATGCCAATCTAGTGATTATTTCGGTTCATGCGGGCGCAGAAGGCAGCGATCAAACTCGTGTAAGCGATCGAACCGAGTATTTCTTTGGCGAAAATCGTGGCAACATCTTGCAATTTTCCCGCTTCATGATCGATCAGGGCGCGGATGTGATTTTGGGTCATGGTCCCCATGTGCCGAGAGCGGTCGAGCTTTATAACGATCGATTGATTGCTTATTCACTCGGCAATTTTATGGGCTACGGAACGCTATCTACCGTGGGTGCGTTGGGCTATTCGATGGTGCTGCAAATAGAGCTAGATCCGCAAGGGGAGTTTATTTCTGGCAGAGTGCTTCCGGTCGCGCTCGATCGCTACGGTATTCCTTATCTGGACGATTATTTTCAGAGCGTGATTTTGGTGCGAAACTTGACGCGCAGCGATTTTCCAGAAACACCGCTGGTGGTTGACGAGATGGGCTATTTAGTACGAACCGATCGATAGACCCCCTTAGATAGATTTAATAAGAACCTGTTACTCTCTTCGGTCAAGGGGAATTTTCTACGGTAATATTAGAGGTTTGTGACTTTTAGCTTTTCCCAAGGAAGGTGATAAATGGAAGCACTGGGTAGACATCTTGTGATTGAGCTTTACCGCTGTGCCGCCGAAAAACTCAACGATGTAATGCACATTGAGCAGAGTATGATCGACGCAGCGAAAGAATCAGGCGCAACGGTTCTTAACTCTACCTTTCATCATTTTCAGCCGTTTGGTGTGTCGGGAGTGGTAGTGATTCAGGAAAGCCATCTGGCAATTCACACTTGGCCTGAATACGGCTTTGCATCGCTTGACCTCTTTACCTGCGGCGACAGTGTTGATACCTGGACGGCTTATCATTTGCTCAAGGAAGCGTTTGAGGCAGAATACGGCTCTGCAACCGAAATGTGGCGCGGTTCCTACCGTTTGCTTCAGGAACAGCAGAAAGTTCCGACTACTCCACTCACCCCTGCTCCTATTCCGATCGCGCCCCACTACAACCGTAATGTTTGGTTGACAGAGCGCAGTGAAGACTGTGCTTTTTCTTTGCGACATTCTGGCGATTTGCTGTATCGCAAAAAGTCGCCTTATCAAGACATCAAAATCTACCAGACCTACAAGTTTGGCAATACGCTCATCCTGGACGACATGATTATGTGTACCGAAAAGGATGAGTTTGTTTACCACGAAATGATTGCCCATGTGCCGATGCTGACCCACCCCGATCCCAAGCGGGCACTGGTGATTGGCGGCGGCGATGGCGGCACGGTGCGTGAACTGCTGCGGCACGAAAACCTGGAAGAAGTCGTCCTGGTCGAAATCGACGAAGACGTAATTGATTCTTCCCGGCAATATCTGCCGACAATCTCCTCTGCCCTTGACCATCCGAAGCTCAAAATTCACGTTGCAGACGGAATTGAGTATGTCAAGAACTGCGACGATCGCCGCTTTGACCTGATCATCGTTGATTCTACCGACCCGGTTGGGCCTGCGGAAGGCTTATTCAACGCGGAATTCTATCATCAGGTACATCGCTGCCTGACCAACGATGGTATTTTGGTGGCACAAAGCGAATCGCCGATGTTTAACGCTGCGGTGTTTCAGTCCGTGTTTCAGTGTCATCGCGATATTTTTGGCGCGGGTCAGGTGCATTCCTATCTGGCATACATTCCCACTTATCCGACTGGAATGTGGAGCTTTGCCTATGCCTCGAAAGGGAGTGCCCATCCGTTGAAATCGTTTGACACCGAACGAGCGCACCAGTTCTCAGAGCATCATCGGCTGAGATATTACAATGAAATGGTGCATTCTGCTGCCTTTGCCCTGCCGAACTTTGTGCGGGAACTGCTGGTGTAGCGAATTCCAAAGATGAATCAACCGTAGGGTGGGTTGGGTGTAGCCGCGATATCAATGATTGAATCTGGGTTACACCTTGAACGCTGTAGTAGGAGGAGGTTTGAGGAGTCGCAGGTGTCCTGCATTGTCCCTAAATCTCCCACGAATAAGGGACTTTGAGAGTCATAAAGTTAATTCGGTTTCCCAGCATTCGAGAGCTGGAGGCGGGTCGCAGCTACGACGTTTCAAACAATCCTCTCACAACAATTCGTTTACCCATCCTACGAATCACACACAATTCGATGCGATTCAACGCAAATTCAACATTCAACAAAGTTGTCTGCTGCGGTAAAACGATCGGTGGGCAGTAACTATCCTACTCATAACGTCCTATGGTCAACTTTGCTTCTGCGGATTCTGAAACATTGCTTGCTGGCTATGATCCCAACGGAGTGGGCAGCAAAACGGCAAATATTTTTGGCTTGCCCTATACGACCGAAACGGCAAAAGTGGTAGTTGTGCCGGTGCCGTGGGAAGTCACCGTTTCCTATGGAGCGGGAACCGCATGCGGACCTGCGGCAGTGATTGATGCCTCGACCCAGCTTGACCTGCATGACCCGGAAGGAATTCGGATCTGGGAAGTGGGCGTGGCGGCTCAGGAAGTGTCTGCCCAGTGGCTCGATCGCAACGATGCCCTTCGCACCAAAGCCACAGACTATATTGCTGCCCTAGAACAAGGCGAATCGCCGGAAGCCTGGACGGATTTGATCAATGAAATTAATCAAGCTTCGATCGACTTAAACTCCTGGCTGGAAACAGAAGCAACCAAGCTGCTCATGTCCGGCAAAAAAGTGGGAGTGCTGGGTGGCGATCACAGTTCGCCGCTGGGCTTGATGCAAGCGTTGGCAAAAATTTACGACGAGTACAGCATTTTGCACATCGATGCCCATGCGGATTTGCGAGTGGCCTATGAAGGCTTTGAATATTCCCATGCATCGATCATGGACAATGCGCTAAAGCTGCCCCAAATCAGCCGACTGGTGCAGGTGGGCATTCGCGATCTTTCTCCCATGGAAGCCGATCGCATCCAAAATTCAGCCGATCGCATTGTTCCCTTTTACGACTGGACGCTAAAAGAGCGGCTGTTTACGGGACAAACCTGGCATTTGATCTGCGAAGACATTCTCTCGAATTTGTCCGATACAGTCTATGTCAGCTTTGATATCGATGGACTCGACCCGTCGCTCTGTCCCCACACAGGCACTCCGGTTCCGGGCGGACTGCAATTTTCTGAAATTACCTATTTGCTAAAGCAATTAGCGCGATCGGGCAAGCAGGTCATTGGCTTTGATCTGTGCGAAGTTGCTCCTGGCACTAGCGAATGGAATGGAAACGTGGGCGCAAGGGTGCTGTATCGCATTATCAGCGCAATGATTCAGTCGCAGCAGCCGTATTGAGCAGTTCTGAGATAAATTCTTGATGGATTCTGATCAGTCGTTTGGCACAGAGCACAACTCCGAAGGAATCGCTGATCAGCTGATTGCCGATTTACGGTACGAGCGGCAGCTTGTGGAGCAGATCATTCGCGGCTGCATCGAGTATCGCTGGGCAGTGGGACAGGAAGAGCATGAAATCGCAGAGGCAATGATCTACAACGCCTTCGAAACCTACGCGATCGAGCGCGGAATTCCTCTGCCCCAAGCAGAAGCCTTTTGTGAGCAGCATCTCGATCGCCTGATTCAAATGGTGCAGGACATTTTGTGATGGATTCTGTTTAGGAAAAATCAAGGTAAAACTGTTGCATCAGCTCACATCTCTTTGTTTTTAGATGCGATAGGGTAACTATAGCTGCGATCGGCACCCTTCCTTTGGGCATACTAAAGCAACATCCAAAGCAGCCATTTGCTCGGTGGTCAGTGTTCGCTTATCTTGTTCTGCAAATCCTGTTTTCCCTGCTTCCCACGCCAAGAAACTTCCATGTTTAACGCCACAGAACTGCTGATTGATCACTTTGTCTCCCAGTTGAAGGAAGGCTATCGCCGCACCTATGGCGGTTGGAAGCACGACTACGAAGACATCATTGGCTGGGTTGGGGCAATGGCATTAGAGAACATTGCCAACAGCGACGCGCTTTACCACAATGTTGAGCATACGATTCTAGTCACGCTGGTCGGGCAGGAGATTTTGCGGGGGCGGCACATTCGTGAAGGCGGCGTGTCTTGCGAGGACTGGCTGCACTTCGTTATCTCGCTGGTCTGCCACGACATTGGCTATGTGAAAGGCGTGTGTCGGCAGGATCAAGAAGGCTGGTACGCAACCGGAAAAGATGGGGAAATGGTGCATTTACCTCCTGGTTCCTCGGATGCAGGGCTGACTCCCTACCATGTCGATCGCGCCAAACTATTCGTCGATGAGCGGTTTGGTGGACATAGCCTGATCGATGCCGAGCGAGTGAAGCGAAATATTGAACTGACGCGCTTCCCAGTACCCAAAGCCGAAGACCATCAGGACACCCTCAACTATCCAGGATTAATTCGCGCTTCAGACCTGATCGGGCAACTCAGCGACCCGCGCTACCTGAAAAAAATTAGTGCCCTGTTCTATGAATTCGAGGAAACCGGGGTGAATAAATCCCTCGGCTATCGGCATCCGGGTGACCTGCGAAAAAACTATCCCAAGTTTTACTGGAATGGCGTTTATCCCTATGTGAAGGATGGCTTACGCTATCTGGAATTAACCCAGCAGGGTAAGCAGATTATCGCCAATCTCTACTCGAATGTGTTTGTGGTGGAACACGAGCCCGTAGAGCCGGAACTCAGCGAAGCGTAGGCAGATTGCGGAACGGTGAGTAGGGCGATTGCCCCGTTAGGAAACTGCGAAGCGATCGCTACCTACCGATCGAAGCGGATGGCTGAGAAGCTTTTTGGTAGAGGTCTCAAGGGGTTGAGATTCCCCTAAATCTCTCCCGGTAATAAAAAGGGAGACTTTGAGAGCAGAGTTCGCGTTTCCTCGCAAGCGTAATGCTTTAGGACGGGTGGCACTCTCGTCTTCTACTGCCCTAGATAGGCTTCCAGCACCTTGGGGTCGCGCTGAATATCGGCGGGCGTTCCTTCGGCAAGATTGCGTCCTTCGGCAAGCACCCAGACTCGATCGCACAGCGACATAATCATGTCCATATTGTGTTCGATCACTAGAAAAGTCATGCCCTGCTGATTCCAGTAGCGGATGTAGTCGCAGATTTGGTTGATCAGCGTCGGATTGACTCCGGCAGCAGGCTCGTCCAGCAAAATCATTTTGGGGCGCACCATCATTGCACGGGCAATTTCCAGGAGTTTACGCTGTCCGCCTGAAAGTGACCCAGCATAGGACTGCGCCATATGCGATAGACCCACCGAGGCGAGAATTTCGCTGGCATATTCCCGCTGCTGTCGCTCTTCTTTTGCGGTTTGCCCCGGTCGCAGCCAGACGTTCCAGAAATTCTCCCCGGTTTGCTGCTGGGCTGCCAACAGCATATTTTCCATCACCGACAGGCGAGACAGCACACGGGCAACCTGAAAAGTGCGAACCAGCCCTTGCTGAGCAATCTTGTGGGACGGGAGCTGATGAATCGGAGAACCGTCAAAAATGACCTGCCCCTGATCAGGACGAATGAAATTTGACAGCAGGTTAAACAGCGTTGTTTTGCCCGCTCCATTCGGACCAATCAGCCCCGTGATACTGCCGGGAAGCACGTCGATCGACGCATTATCCACCGCATGAATACCGCCAAAGCTTTTCGAGAGCCCGTTTGCAGCTAGTAGGGGCGCAAAAGCCGTTGCCGATCGCCCCATCGATCGCTCCGAAAAATTATCGACCAAGGGTAAGTTCCTCCTTTTTGCCCAAAATGCCTTGCGGTCGCCAAATCATCAGCACCATCAGCAGTAGCCCGATCAGCATCACCCGAAATGCGCCCAGCCGGGCATCGTCCAGCGGCACAATGTCTTCCAAAATAAAGCGCGTCACCGTCTGATATGCCCAGAAGATTGCCGCACCTAGGATTGCGCCTGCATTGCTGCCTGCCCCGCCTAGCACCACCATTGTCCAGGCGTTGAAGGTAACGATCGGCTGAAAGTTATCGGGATACACCGTTGTTAGCTGCCAGGCATACATCGCCCCAGAAATTCCAGCGATCGCTCCCCCAATCATCAGGGATTGCAGCTTATACCAGAACACATTTTTGCCCAGTGCCTTGGCAACTTCCTCGTCTTCCCGAATCGCCTTCAAAATTCTGCCCCAGGGCGATCGCGCTAGCCGCTCCAGTGCCCAGTAAAGCAACGCTACAATCAGCACCGACACAAACATCAGCCCATTCTTCGGGGGATTGCTGCTGTAGTCATAAAGCGATCGAATCGCATAGCTCGATGCCCAGAGGCCCAACCCTGCAAGAATACCCGTCATCACAATCGTCAAACCGCTCGTCCAGGCAGGAAAGCGATCGGACATTTTCTTTGCCAGCCAGACATAAAGAGCGATGATTGCAGCCAGACCGACCAACAGCCCAATTCCCAGGATGATCGGCGGCAAAGCGTTCGAGAATTTGAGCTGACGGGCAATGATGCCGCTTCCATACAGCAGGAGAGCCAGCGACGTCACATAGCCCAGAGCGGCGATCGACGTATTCACCAGCGCAGACTGCGGGATCGACTTAAGCTGCTGCCGTAGCCACTTCCAGCCCTGCCAGTAGCTCAGCGCAATCACGCCGCCAAAAACCGCGACCATCAGCACCCGCACAGGCAAACTCGGATTAACTCCGGCAAGCGGCAGGGCAAACCGCTGAATCCCAAACGTGCCCCGCGTCAGCCAGTCTTCATTCACCGCAACCAGCCGGATTAACTCAGAGACACCGATCGTCACAATTGCCAAATAATCCGTTCGAAGCCTCAGCGTCGAAAAGCCGATTAATAGTCCCAGTAAAGCTGCTATTGCCGCACCCGCTAGCGTTGCCACCCAGAGCGGCACACCCTGAAGCGTCAGCAGCACAGTCGTATAAGCACCGATCGTCATAAAGGCAACGTGACCAAAGTTAATTAGTCCGGTATAGCCCCACTGCAAATTCAGCCCTAAGCTGAAAACGGCAAAAACGGCAGCGAAAATAATCAGGGAAACAATAAATCCTTGCATAGGTAAAAATGGCAGGCTCGCGGTGCGAAGGAATTCCCCCGGAGGGGTTGCTCGAAAAGTATTAGAGGTTCTACACGCCTCCTCAAGGGGTTAACTTTGGGAGACTTTGGAGTCTGAAGGAGGTCTAAGTTCCCCTAGAATTAGGAGACTAGCGGGCGGTTGAAGTTGCAGGGATAGCTCTTTCAACATCTCTTCGATCGATGAAACACTCGAACTAAATTGCAAGTTTTTAAGTTCAGACTAATTCCTTATATTGCCTCTCACTTCCCAATTTTGGAAGAAATCCACCCTCTCAGTTTTGAGATTCAAAGTTCTCCAAAATTGAGGGATTTAGGGGGAAACGTAGAATCTCTGACACTTCTCCAGCGGTTTTCAACAAAGAAATAGCCATCTAAAAATCCTGATTTTAAAGCAAATTATTGGAAGTTGTCTGAACCGTTGCGTATCGTTGTAGTGGACTGTAACAAAGCTGGTTTCCCTTCACAATTCACCCGAAAGCAGGAATTAGCAAAAGGACTCTTTATGGCACTCACTGCATCCACCATGCTTGCCCTTGGCACAGCCGCCCCCGCCTTTGCTTTGCCCAATGTCGTATCAGGCGAAATGACTAGCCTCGATACCGTTCAGGGTAAAGACGCACTGCTGGTTATGTTTATCTGTCGCCACTGCCCGTTTGTGAAGCATATTCAAACCGAGCTGGCAAAACTGGGGCAGGACTACGCCAATTCTCCCTTAGGCATTGTGGCAATCAGCGCAAACGATGCGGCAAGCTATGCTGACGATGCGCCCGATCGCCTCCAGCAAATGGCAGTCGAACTGGGCTTCACTTTTCCATTCTGCTATGACGAAACGCAGGAAGTCGCGCAAGCCTATACCGCCGCCTGTACACCCGACTTCTTTTTGTTTGATGCCAATCGTCAGCTTGTGTATCGCGGACAGCTCGATGACAGCCGCCCCAGCAATGGTTTACCTGTAACCGGGAAAGATTTACGAGGGGCGATCGAGGCAGTGCTGGCAAAACAGCCGATCGCTTCTGAGCAAAAGCCAAGCATTGGCTGCAATATCAAATGGAAGCCGGGAAATGCCCCTGCTTATTTTGGCTAGTATTTTGTTTTTGATCCGTCGATCGCCCCAATCCTTGAAATGCCTGATTCACCGAAGCCGCAAGCTTTACCCGTTCAGATTCTCACTTCGCGCAGCTTTGCCGATTGGCTTAGAGAGCAAAATTTCAGTCTGGCAATTACCACTTACCAGAGTTCTCGACTGCTGCTGATCGGGCAAAATCCGAACGGAGGTGTTTCCGGGTTTGAGCGGTTATTTGAGCGGGCGATGGGGCTATTTGCGGTTGGCTCTGAGCGGCTTTATCTTAGCTCTCGCTATCAGCTCTGGCAGTTTGATAATGTGTTGCAGCCGGGACAGGTTTACAACGGCTACGATCGCCTATTTGTGCCGCGCATTGCCTACACGACGGGCGATCTGGATATTCATGATGTCGTGGTCGATCGCACTGGGCGAATCTTGTTTGTCAGTACCTTACTAAACTGCATCGCCACGGTCAGTTCCCGCCATAGCTGTGTGCCGCTCTGGAAGCCGCCGTTTATCTCTCAGGTGATGAATGAAGATCGCTGTCACTTAAACGGGTTGGCGTTAGCAGAAGACGGAATGCCGGGCTATGCAACTGCTTGCAGCCAGTCGGCTCTTGCAGAAGGATGGCGCAACGATCGCCAGAACGGGGGCTGCGTGATTGATTTGCGGACCAGTGAAATTCTCTGCACTGGGCTATCAATGCCCCATTCGCCGCGCTGCTATCGAGGAAAACTTTGGTTACTTCAGTCAGGCACGGGCGAGTTTGGCTTGGTGGATCTCCAGACCGGGAAGTTTGAGCCGATCGCCTTTTGCCCCGGATATTTACGAGGCTTAACATTTTTCGGGAACTTTGCGCTGGTAGGCTTGTCTAAAGCTAGGGGAGATCGCACATTTTCTGGATTGGCGTTAGATGAACAGCTCACTCGCAACCAGTTACAAGCAAGCTGTGGCGTTCTGGCAATCGATCTACAAAGCGGCGAAATTGCTCATTGGCTGAAGCTCGAAGGCGTCGTAACAGAACTCTATGACGTTCAACTTTTGCCCCAGGTGAGGCGATCGATGGCGTTAGGATTACAAACCGACGAAATTGCTCAAATTTTGACGTTAGAACCTCTTACCCCTCTATTCACTCAACCTTAAATTTTTCTTCCTCATGGTTCTTCAAATTGATATCCGCACTTTAGTCCCCGGATAACTAAGAACCAGTTTCTCTAACTGTCTACGATTCTTCAGGATTCGTTTTTCAAAATGTTAAGACCGAGCTGCGACTTTTGTTAAAGCTCGTCCTTATTTTCACTTCATCACGTTTGAGGAGTAAAGTATTATGGCTATTGGCACAAATCCTTTTCCGCTTCAATTTAACGGTGCCGCAAATTCTCCCGTTGGTACACAGCCGCTCGATGTGGTGACAGGCGACTTTAACGGTGACGGCAGACTAGACCTGGCGGTGACAAATAGCAATTCGAACAGCGTTTCGGTGCTGCTGGGCACAGCGTCAGGCACATTCGGTCCCGCCAGTTCTTTCATAGTTGGATCTGACCCTTACGCCCTGACTGCGACTGACATTGATGGCGATGGGCGTTTAGATCTGGCAGTTGCTAATCGAGGCAGTAACACTGTTTCGCTGCTGCGGGGCACGGGAACCGGAACCTTCACGGCGGCGGGAAGTACCCCAGTTGGCGCAGGACCAATTTCGATCGTCTCAGGAGACTTTAATGGCGATCGTCGTTCTGATTTGGCAACGGTGGGTTCTAGCTCAAACTTAGTGACCGTTCTGCTGAACAACCCGGCAGGCGGCTTTGGCATCCCAAACAACTTTGCGATCGGCGTGAATCCCACCTCAGCGATCACGGCTGACTTCAACGGCGACGGCAAGCTGGATCTGGTCACCACAAACGCTGCAACAGGCGGTTCCACTCCACCCCCCGCAGGCGCAAATGCGATCGCGATCGCGCTGGGGCGAGGCGACGGTACGTTTGGCGAAACTGTTACCTTTGCCACGGGAACCGATCCCTTTTCGCTTACCGCAGGCGACTTTAACGGTGATGGCAAACTGGACGTGGCGACGGCAAACTACGGCTCCAATAACGTCTCGGTGCTGCTGGGCAACGGCGCAGGCGGATTCAACCCTGCCACAACAGTTGTCCTTGGAATCGGGGCACTTCAGCCCTACACGATCGCCAATCAAGATGTCAATGGGGACGGCAAGCTGGATCTGATCACGGCAAACAGCAGCTCTAACGCCCTAGATGTGCTGCTGGGCAGAGGTGACGGTACGTTTAACCCCCCAATCGCCCTGTCGACTGGACCTCGATCAGAACCGAATGGACTGGCGATCGGCGACTTTAATGGCGACGGCAAACCTGACCTGGCAACGGCTACCTTTGGCACAAACAACATTGCCGTTTTCCTGAACCAGACAAGCCTGATTTCGCTAAATGATGCGACGAAGACGATCGACGCTTCGCTGGAGCGGCTGTCTTCGATCACGGTTGACCTGGCTGCTGGAACGCTGGTGCTCAACAGCACTCCCCCTGCCAATACCAATGTCGCGGGCTATCGCAATGTCAACGGCACAGAGGCCAACGACACGATCGGCGGCAGTGCCGAAGCCAATATTCTCGACGGCAAAGGCGGCAATGACACGATCAATGCGCTTAGCGGCAACGATATCTTGATCGGTGGGGCAGGCAACGATGCGCTCAATGGCGGCGAGGGTAATGATAGCTATAGCTTTACGGCAAACACGCCCCTGGGCAGCGATACCCTGACAGACGCCGCCGGAATCGATACGCTCGACTTCTCGACTTCGACTCAGGCAATCGCGATCGAACTAGGCATTACCTCAGCTCAGATAGTGAACCCCAACCTGACGCTAACCCTGAACGCCGCAAACCAGATCGAGAACGGCATCGGCGGCAGCGGTAACGATCGCATCGTCGGCAATTCCCTCAACAATACGCTGGTCGGCGGCGCAGGCGATGACAATCTGAACGGTCAGTCGGGCGATGACAACCTGCTAGGCGAGGCAGGCAACGATACGCTGGTCGGTGCAAGCGGCGAAGATGATTTGGTCGGCGGCAGCGGCAATGACATTCTGCGGGGCGGCAATGGCGAAGATACCTTTATCTTTGACATCGGAAAAGCCTTTAACCAGGCAGAAATGGGTGTGGATAGGGTGCGCGACTTTAAGCGAAATCTGGATCAAATTATTCTCGATCGCACCACCTTTACTGAACTGGGGCGGCGGGTTTCGTTTGAGTCGGTCGAGCGTCTACGGCAGGCAAAACGCAGCGACTCGCTGATTACCTACATTCGGTCAACCGGCAACCTGTACTACAATGCAAACGGTTCTGATGCAGGATTTGGCGGCGGTGGTCTGTTTGCCACGCTGGATAAACCGACGCTAGCAAGCCGCAACCTCAGCACAGGCGATTTTGCCGTACGAGCATAGGTACGAGCATAGGCCTGTAGGGGCATAGCGCAGCAGCGGTTAAAAGTTACTGTTGCAGTCCCCCTTTCCTGGAAAACCATGGTTTTTGGCGAGAGGGGGATTCATCGTTTTTCTGAGCGGAGAAGGAACAAAAGAAAGAGAATCCTTGAGCGAATAGACAATCTCTCTTTTTGCCGATGTTTGTAGATTGCTTCTGTCGCTTAAGAAGGAAGATTTCGTCGTTAAATCTCCTTATGATTAGCCCCAACACTAAATACAAGCAATAGAAAACTATGGTGCAAGCAATTGAATCGATCGATCGCTCTAAAGATCGTCCCCGTGATCCGCGCAATCAGGAAGTCGTTCACCCCGCTGCCAACAATCCGCAGATTGGCAACCTGGAAACGCCAATTAACGCCTCACCGCTCGTTAAAGCCTACATTAACAATCTGCCTGCCTATCGTCAGGGTTTGTCCCCACTTCGCCGGGGCTTAGAAGTTGGTCTGGCACACGGCTACTGGATTGTTGGACCCTTTTATGAGTTCAACCCGCTCCGCGATACTGAAGTGGGCGGAACCGTTGCCCTGCTGTCTACGCTCGGCTTGATCGTCATCTCCACCCTGGCAATTTCCCTCTACGCCTCCAGCATTCCTCCCCGTCCGGTTGCGACGATTACGACCCCCAATCCCCCCGCAGACTATTTCCAACCCGAAGGCTGGAATGAATATGCAGGCGGTTTCTTCCTCGGTGGAGTCGGCGGCGCGCTGTTTGCCTATGGCATCGTCTCTAACATTGATGTATTCTCGAATATCCTGCATCTGCTCGGACAGTAAGCTGGCTTAGCGGGTCACGCCGAACAAGCTTTAGAAAAACAAATCAGCATGAAGGTAGACCTGAAACAGAGCATTGTTAAAGGTCTACTTTTTTGTATGAGCGAATTTGTATGTGCGGATCGCTAAGCTAAGCGTTTCTGCCTGCTTTAATCCTTACTGCAACAGCAGAAATTGAAGCAACGCCCAAAAAAGAACCTGCCCTTTGCAGAACAGGTTTATGGGTCAGCAAGTTTTTGGAGTTTTAGCTTGGAGCCGTTTCGACGCAAGCAGGAAATGGAATGGACAAGCTAGCCGATCAAACCCGATCGCAGCGCAAGCACGGCTGCCTGAGTTCGGTCATCGGCACACAGCTTGTTAAGAATATTCCGAACGTGAGTTTTTACAGTTCCAACAGTGATGTAGAGCTTTTCGGCGATCGCGGCGTTGCTGCATCCGGCAACAATTAGCTCCAGAACTTCCAGTTCTCGCTCCGTCAGTGGATAGCTTTCTAGAATTTGCTCGTATTCTGGCTCGACTGCGCCGATCGAAACTTTCTTTAGTTCCTCATTGATGCCGCCTGCCGGACTTGCCTGCCGGACTTGACGAAGAACGATCGTCGCGATCGCTGGATCGATCCAGGAGTTGCCGCCGTAGGTTGCTTTGAGAGCCTCTGCCAGTCGCTCTGTGCTGATGTCTTTCATGCAGTAAGAATCTGCTCCTGCGGCAAATGCTGCCAGAACGGATTCTTCGCTATCATGCATGGTCAGAATCAAAACTCTTGTACCGTTGTCTTCATGCTCACTTTGAAACTGACGGAACTGCCGGGTTAGCTCAATGCCATCCATGTCGGGCAAGCCAATATCGACAATGGCAACGTCAGGATTCGCGTTTTCCAACAGCTTTAAGCCTTGAGAGGCATTTGCTGCTTCACCAATCACTCGAATGCCTTCATAACGTTGAAGGGCAGTTCTGAGACCCACACGAGTAAGATCGTGATCTTCAACCAGAGCGACAGAAATTTCACTCATTGCTAGTACCCGTTACGATGCGTCAAAAGTTCTATTGAATAATCTGAATAATCACCAGTATGGACGATGGAACTGGAGTTTGCGTCCATCAGGAGAGGTAATATTTTCTGCGATGAGGATAAACCCTATTCTCGGGGAAATATAGCGTTTCTCGCTTTGAGTCAGGCAACTGGTCTGTCTAATGATTCTGTCTAACGCTCTTCAGCGCGCTACTGCCCGCTCGGGTGTAAATATGAGCTGCGACAGTTTGAACTTCCTAAGTTTACTTTCATTAGTGGAAAAACTCACTCCTGTGGTTGAAGCCGGGGATCGCCTGCTGTGGCTATTCTTAAGCCAGTTACAAAAATTTATATTCTCCTTCAAATAATCCTAAAGCAAGCGCAAAATGTACGATCGCCTGCTGAACATCCTGCTTGTAGAAGATGACGAAGTGGACGTAATGAACGTTAAGCGCGCTTTTAAAAAGCACAATATCACTAATCCACTTTATGTCGCTGGGGATGGAATCGAAGCTTTGGCAATGCTGCGTGAAAATGGCGATCAGCCTTTGGCAATTCCGCTAAAACGACGACTGATTCTACTGGATTTAAATATGCCCAAGATGGGAGGTATCGAGTTTCTGCACGAGCTAGGGTCTGATCCAGCACTACGTCCACTGTCCGTTATTGTATTAACGACATCAAATCAAGATCGCGATCGCGTTGAAGCATACAATCTCAATGTTGCAGGATACATTCTCAAGCCTGTAACGTTTGTCAATTTTGCAGAAACAATGATCGCGCTCAGTAAATACTGGGCACTCTGCGAACTGCTCTGAGTTACAGGTTAAAGAGCGGTGATTCAGGAGTTAACGAGCTTTTTTTGAGCAGTTTTGCTACAAAAGATAGCGCTCTGGACAACATAGAGGCTGGCGGAATACAGGCTATGGATGATGCTCTTAAAATTTTAATTGTTGACGACGATGAAGTCGATCGAATGGCTGTGCGACGTGCCCTCAAAAAAGCAGGTTTAGCAGCAGAAATCGTAGAAGTTTTAGACTGTGTTAGCACTCTTACCGCCCTTCAAGCTCAGCCGTTTGACTGCGTCTTTCTAGACTTTCGCCTGCCCGATCGAGATGGACTGACCCTGATTCAAGAAATTCGTCAGGCGGGCATCAAAATTCCTTTAATTGTGCTGACTGGACAGGGCGATGAACAAATTGCAGTCGAGTTGATGAAAGCTGGCGCGTCAGACTATCTCGCAAAATCTCAAATTTCCCCTGAAAGACTATCCCATATTCTTCGCAGTGCAATTCGGATTTATCGTGCCGAAATGGAGGCAGCTTTAGCTTATCAACAGCTTCGAGAAAGCAACGAGATTTTATTGCGTCAAAATTTTAGACTAGAGCGGCAGCAGCAGCAAATTCAACTGCAAAACCTACAGCTTTTAGAAGCGTCACGGCTAAAATCGCAGTTTCTCGCAACCCTGTCTCATGAACTGCGAACGCCTATGAATGCCGTGATTGGCTTTTCGCAAATGCTGCTGCGAGGAAGCAAAGGAACGCTCACTGCTCAGCAAACTGACATGACCAAGCGCATTCTCAGTAATGCAAAGCATCTCCTCTCCCTAATTAACGAAATCCTTGATTTTTCTCGCTTTGAGTCAGGACGACTTGAACTTCATGCAGAAGAATTCGATTTAGCAGAAGTGGTTCATGAAGTGGTTGCCGAGCTACGATCGCTGGCACAAACAAAGCAACTCAATATCACGGTTGAGATTGATCTAGCGAATTGTCGAATTGTGAACGATCGGGTTCGTTTGCGGCAAATTCTCAGCAATCTGCTTTCAAACGCGATCAAATTCACACCCGCGGGGGAGGTGCAGGTGCAGGTGGAGGGCGGCGCGATAATTGAAAGATCTGAAATTAAAAAATCTGGAACTGAAAGGTCTGAAATTAGAAGATCTGGTGTCACACCAAAGGAATTATCCGATGGATTCGCCAGTCAATCTGCAAATTATTCGGCAGCAGAACGAATTTTTATTGCCGTTAGCGATACCGGAATTGGAATTGCACGCGCCGATCTTGAACATATTTTTGAACCATTTCGGCAGGTTGAGCAAACGATTAGCCGCAAACATTCGGGCACGGGATTGGGCTTAGCGATTACCCATTCCCTTGTGCAAATGATGCAGGGAAACATTACGGTTGAAAGCAAAGAAGATAAAGGGTCAATCTTTCAGGTTGATCTTCCCAGAACGATTAGCCCGATCTACTCTACCGAGCGAGCAATGCCCCAGCAAGAAGCGATCGCCCAGTCTGTTGTTCCAATAAAGCCTGAAAAGACGCTTCAAAAGAAATAGTTGATGACAACAGAATCCTGACGGATGGACAATCATACGCTTAGAGCCTGCTGGCGAAGCGAAACACGCTTTAGGATACTCACTGTTCTTACTGTTCTTAAATAGAATTAATCTCAGGGAGAATCAATCTAAAAGTAGATTATGCTTATCATTCCAATTCTCAATCTGCTTCTCACTTCGATTGGAAGATTAATATCATCTCTGATTCATTGAATCCCGTTCCTTCCGAAGATAGAGAAAACTCTAACCATTTTGAATGAAACTATAAGATAGTAATAAGCAAGATTAAGAGCAGAGCGAGTTGCTTTAAAGGAGTAAAACAAGATTCGCAAATAAACTTAACTTCCAAACGCAACCTTCCCGCCCCATCTTGACACCTAACCTCGAGCGATCTAACTAAAAGCCTATGCCAAAAGACAGATTCAAAAGAGATAAGCCTGGTTCTCTATCTTGATGCGGATGAATTTCTAAGGCATTTGTGGGTGAATCTTTACGAGCTTATGCGTTTACTTGAGATGCAGCCCGCTTAACAAATTGCCTTAATAATTGTCTTATAAGGTTAAGTAGCCAATCCAGAATAGGCAACTAGGCACAATTCTGGTCAGTTGTTTAATATTGCTACTGATAAGAAAATTTTGTTGTGTCTTTATCATTTAGTACAAGAGCTACCATGTCACGAACGCAGCCTTCTAGAATCGATCGCATCCTGGCAGTGGACGACTCTCAAGACAACCTGTTTCTGGTTCAGACGATTCTGGAAGATCGAGGATATGAAATTAGTCTGGCGGAAGATGGGCGAACTGCCCTGGAGATGATCGCAAAGTCGCCGCCCGATCTAATTCTGCTGGATGTGATGATGCCGGGAATGGATGGCTACGAAGTTACTCGGCGCGTTCGGCGCAACACACGCTTTATCCCGATCCTGCTGATTACGGCTCACGAACAGTCCAGCGTGGTGGAAGGATTGGACGCTGGAGCCGACGACTTTATTCGTAAGCCTGTGGACGTGGACGAACTGCTAGCACGGGTTCGATCGCTGCTTCGCCTCAAGCACAGTATTGATGAACGCGAACAAATGGTGCGCCAGCGCGAAGATTTTGTCTCTCGTCTGACGCACGATCTCAGAACGCCGTTAGTGGCTGCTGATCGAATGCTGAACCTGATGAAAGATGAAGCCTTTGGAACCGTCTCGAATGACATGGTAGACGCAGTATCGATCATGATCCGCAGCAACAAAAACCTGCTGCAAATGGTCAACACGCTGCTGGAAGTGTATCGCCATGAAGCTGGACAAAAAGCGTTAATTTTCACCTCGATCGACTTAAAACCGCTCATTCAGGAAGTGGCACAAGAGCTAAAACCCTTGGCAGAAGATCGGGGGCTGAAATTCCAGCTCGATATCGATTCGCTGCCGCCTGGCTCCAGTGTGGTTTCTGCCGATCGTCTAGAGCTACAGCGCGTCCTCACTAATCTGGTGGGAAATGCAATCAAATTTACCGACCAGGGCTTTGTCGGCATTCGCCTACTCGATGCGGGAGAACTTGCCCTGCCCGAAGACCCGATCGACCCAGGTGAGTATGAGGTTCAAGACGTTCCCCTGTTACCGAGTGAACCTCAGACGAAACACTATCTGGCAATTGAAGTTTCCGACAGTGGCTCTGGCATTTCTGAAGCGGACCAGGAAACTCTGTTCCAACGCTTCCGTCAGGGCGAACACAAGCGGGCGGGCAGTGGGCTAGGACTGTATCTATCCCGACGCATTATTGAAGCACATAGCGGCAAAATCATGGTTGAGTCCATCCCTAGCAAAGGCAGCACCTTCAGAATCTACCTCCCCACCTAACTCACTTATCCACTCACCTACTTACCCACTCCTTTCCCACACCCTCGCCACCTCATCCGCACTTCCGCTCACCAGCAACGCTCCGTCTGGCGTAAAGCCGATCGCATTCACCGACCACGGATGGGATAACGTTGCCAGTCGATCGCCTGTGCGAATGTCCCAAAGTTTCACGGTGCTATCCTCGCTGCCGCTGGCAAACATGGCTCCGCCGGGATGGACCTGCAAGTCATTGAGCTTGGCGCGATGGGCAGCAATGACCTTCACCTGTTCCGCGGAATGGCGATTCCAAAGCTTGATTGTGCGATCGCTGCTGCCGCTGATCAAAGTGTTTCCCGTGGGAGAGAGGGCAAGGGCAGTAATGCGATCGGCATGACCCCGAATCTTTTTCAGCAGTTCGTCGGTTTCAAAGTCCCAGAAACACAGGGTTTTGTCGTCGCTGCTGCTGATCAAAATTCGCTCGTCGGGCGTTAGGACAAAGCCGCTAATTTGCCCTCGCTGCTGCTGAAACTGACTGATCAATCGCCATCGCTCCAGATCCCAGAGCTGAATCAGCCCATCTCGATCGCCGCTCACCAGCGTTAAACCATCGGGACTCAAGTGCAGTGCTGTAATTCCCCAACCGTGTCCGGGCAGGGTGTCGAGCAGGCGCAGGGTTTCCAGAGCCCAGAAGTGAATCGTGCCGTCATCACTGCTGCTGATCAGGGTCTGCCCATCGGGATGAAACACCAGATCGGTGATGCGATCGCGGTGTCCCACACCAGACCAGAACGATCGCCCCAAAAAGCTGTACAGCCGTTTGCCCGTCGCTAAATTCCACAGATAAATCGCCCGATCGCTGCTGCCTGTTGCGAGCAGAGTCCCAGAGGGATCAATCGCCAAGGCAGTCAGTTCGCCTTCGTGTCCTTCGAGCATCTGCACACAGTTCCATCGCTGGCGATCGGGCTGAAGGGTCCGGGTTGCAGCAGGCTTTGCAGAAGGATTTGCCTCTATTCTTAAGTCCTGTAAAACTTCGCTGGCATGGCGATAACGTTGACGAGTTGCCTTTTGCAGCAGTTTATCCAGCACGCGCCGTAGTTCCAGGCTGATCGGCTTCGGCAAATACGATCGCCACACCCACGCATCTTCGCTCACCGAATACAGATCAAATGGGTGTAGTCCGGTTAACAAATGCACACAAGTCACGCCCAGACTATACAAATCGCTGGAAAACTCGGCTTTACCCATTGCTTGCTCTGGAGCCGCATAACCCGCACTGCCGATCAGCGTACCGGTTTGCTTGCTTCGATCGCCTGCGTTCAGCTTGGAGGCACCAAAATCTACCAGAAATAGCTGCTTCTGAACTGAATTCTTTTCATCATACGGATCATCAGAGGGACGGATAATATTGCTGGGCTTGATGTCGCGGTGAATCACTTGGCGATCGTGAATAAACCGCAGCACGGGCAAAATTTCCGCCAGCAGCGATCGAACCTGCGCTTCTGCAAAAGTCCCTTCGGTTTTCAGGACTTGCTCCAGCGTTTGTCCATCGATCAATTCCTGAACCAGATACAGCGCGTCGGCTTGCTCAAAATGCGCCAGCAGTGCCGGAATTTGGGGATGCTGTCCCAGCGATCGCAGCCGCTCAGCCTCCTGACGAAACAGCTCGATCGACTGCCGGGATTCGGGAAGAAGCTGTTTGATGACGCATTGCGCCAACTGCTCAGGCTGCTCTGAAGCCGACTGAGGTAGGGATTCATCAATTGCTAGCAGGGTTCGCCCAAATCCGCCCTGTCCAATTACCCGCAGTGCACGAAATCGGTCGCCCAGAAGCAGCGGTTTGCCGCAATTTTGGCAAAAGCGATTAGTTCCAGCAGTTTCAGCATTGGGGCAGGCAAAGTTCAGGCAATAGCTCATTCAGCTAAGGATCACGGGAGACGCTTTCTCTATCCTATTCATCTGCCCATTGAAACCAACAGCGTGGAGCCGTAGCGCGTGCAAGCGGAAATCCGATCGGAGAAATAAACTTAAGTCACGTTGGCACAAGCTCACCGGGGCGCAGGCGCGACCATTTGCCCATTTCTCGCTTAAAGCTGGCGCATCCTACCACATCATACTCAAAGCCAAAGTCACCATCCTGAACAATGCGATCGCCTTCTATTCGCACTTCAGGCGGGTTAATGTTAGCGTTAATTTCCGGGTTGATGGGATCAAAATCAGGAGACTCAGTCAGGTGGGGCTGCTGATGCGCCTCTTCTACCGCATGATAGGTAATGCAGCGATCGACATAGTGGCAGTTAACGCAAATACACATCGCCCTTCCCTCCCTTCGGCAGCAGGATACAGGTTGAATCTCCTTTTCTGCTACTCTAGCTCAAGTTGCTAGAAAACCGATGCGATTTAAGACGGATGTTTCAAAATGAAAAGGAGGAGTTTTAGCAGCACGCTGTCTTTTCGAGCAGTTTTTGCTGAGATCGATCGCCCTTCGTTTCCCTATCTGTCTTGCTCCTGTTTTTGATGTCTAGTTGTTTGGATTGACCCATTTTTGAATTACTTAGAACTTTCGCCCAGCCTGCTTCAGCAATCTTTCCCTGTGACGGCATCTGTTTTATCGCCTCAAACCTGGCCCTTTAGCCTCGAATGGCTTCCTGCGTCCACCTATCTCGTTGGCGGCAATGTGCGTGACGCGCTGCTTGGTCGCCAGGTGGAGTATCTAGATCTGGATTTTGTCATGCCCGAAGGAGCAGTCCAAACGGCAAAAGCGATCGCTAAGCACTACCATGCGGGTTTTGTTTTGCTGGATGCCGATCGGCACATTGCGCGGGTCGTGTTCGATCAGGCAACGGTTGATTTCGCGCAGCAGGTGGGAGATCGGCTAGAAGATGACTTGCAACGACGTGACTTTACGGTCAATGCGATCGCCTACAATCCCTACACCGAGCAATTGCTTGATCCCCTGCACGGATTTGCAGATCTTCAGCGTCATCTAATTCGCATGGTGGCTCCCGAAAACCTGAAGGAAGACCCCCTGCGTCTTTTGCGGGCATATCGTCAGGCAGCACAGCTCGACTTCACGCTAGAACCCGAAACCGAACAAACGATCCAGCAGCTTGCCGATTTACTGGGAACGATCGCTGCTGAGCGCGTTCAGGCAGAGCTAAGCTATCTGCTCAGCACCGCAAAAGGCACTGCTCTGCTGGTGCGGGTCTGGCAGGATGGGCTGCTTTCCTCCTGGTTGCCGCACGCGACGGGGCGGGGGTTGGCATGGATCACCCAAATCGACCGTGCCGCGATCGAACTCGATCGGCGCTGGGCAGATCAGGGTCTAGAAGTGCTGGGCTGGTTTCGAGATCAGCAGCGGTTGTCGGGCACGGGGCGAAGCTGGCTCAAGATTGCAAAGTTGGCATGCCTGGTTGCCCCTGACCTAGAACTTGCCGAGCAGGAGCTCTGGCAGCTCAAATACAGCCGAGCCGAGGTGCAGTCGGTGCTGGCAGTCCTCAAGAGTTTTGCCCTGATCCACCCAGACTCGATCCAGCCCGATCGGTTGGCTCACCTGTTAAAGCGCGATCAGTATGTGCTGTTTCGCAGTATTGGCGCAGCGTTTCCGGCTCTGGCAGTTTTAGCAGTTGCCTCTGGAATTCCACAAGAGACGATCGCCCCCCTGATCCAACGGTTTCTAACCCCCGATGACCCGATCGCCCACCCTAGCTCGATCGTTACCGGGCGGGATCTGATGACGACCCTGCACCTTCCTGCCGGACCCCAGATCGGCAAACTGCTCGAGATGCTTCAGATGGCGCGGGCAGAAGGCAAAATTGCGAGTCGTGAAGAGGCTCTTGCCTTTGCAGCACAGTGGGTGTCTGAGGGGGCAGGTGTCTGAGGAGGTGGGTGTCTAAGGAGATTGCTGCAAATGCTGAGGATGAAGCTGGAATGTGAAGCCGTTCTCCTTGGCGAAGTCGCGCCCATGCCGCTTGCCGGAACTGATGGGCAAATCGACTAGCCCTGTCAGCTTATGGTAGAATGGACTCTTTGTGGAGACTTTTAGCAGCAGTTCGATCGGGCAGTTCGAAATCAAACTCAGCCCGTTTTGAGTCTTCACACCCTAGGTCTTCACATCGTTGTTATTCCACGAGGTTGAGAATGGCTAAACGCCGAAATCAAAAAAAAGAAAAAGCACTCCGTAATTTGGCTTACGCCCGTAAGTTTCGCAAGCGCACCAATTCAGGACGGTTTGGTAGACGACGCATGGGTGGCGGTTCGCAGGAGAATGATGAAATGGAGCGGGATAACTCCAATCAGGAAGGGGCTGCCGAGGTCGAATAGGGCAAGCGGCTTGAGCCAGTTGACTCGCCAATCTCCTCAACGATTCGGTTTTTCAAATCCTGGTTTTTCAAACTCAGACAGGGAGCGATCCGGATCGCTCCTTTGTTTTTTATGTGTAGTGGGCAACTCTGCCTAACATTAAGATCTGCGCTTAGCATTAGATCTGCTGTGAAAAAGACCCGTTTTGAAAAGACCCGCTTTGAAAAGATTTGCTTCTCTTTGAAAAGACCCGCTTTGAAAATAGGGCGTTGCTGAATCGAAGGATGAAGACACAACTTGAGACCCTGCATCGCCCCCTAAATCCCCCAAGGTTGGGGGACTTTGAGGATCAGTTTCCTCCAAAATTGGGGGGGCTAATCATACTCCAATTCAGCAATGCCGAAAATAGAAGTCTAGCTGGGTGATTGAGTGGCAGGGCGAAATGATAGGGCAAAGTGACGGAGTGAGGTAACAATTTCCCTTGCATCGATCGATTAAGCCTATCTTCTCCTGGTTTACCTGGGGAGTTTCTTTTTAAGATAAATGAGCTGATATTCGCCAATCGCTCATGAACTTTGGCTTACTGCTGATCTGCCTTGCCGCCCTTTCCTGGGGCACAACGGGCGCAACGATGGTGCTGCTCTCCAGCGTGACTCAGCTTAGCCCTTTAGTGGTAGGGTTTTGGCGATTAGCGATCGCGTCTCCTTTTTTGCTGCTGCTGGCGCGTCAACAGGGAAAGCTGCGGGGCTGGCGATCGAGGTCTGAGTTTTTGACCTATGCCGGACTGGGGCTGACGATGGCAATTTATCAGGTGTGCTATTTTTGGGGCGTTTCGCTGGCGGGAGTAGCGGTGACGGCTCTGGTGGCAATCTGCTCTTCGCCCCTGTTTATCACGATTCTGGCAGTGACGCGGCTGGGAGAGCGGCTGACAAAACAGCTCAGCGTAGCTCTGGTGCTGGGATTGATCGGGACTGCGCTGCTGGTGGCAAACCCTGAAGCATTCACAGTGAACGGCAGCCGCTTTTTGATGGGGGCACTGCTGGCACTGGGCGCCGGGCTTTCCTACGCGATCGGCTCAATTATTGCCAAGGTGGGAGTGGCGACGCTGGAGCCGTTACAGGTTGCTGCGGTGAGCTTTACGATCGCTGCCATTTTGCTGACCCCGGCAATTTTGCTCACGCCGTCGCTGCCTGCTCTGGCGGCGGGAATGCCGTTTTTACTGTATCTGGGACTGGTTCCTACCGGGATTGCCTACGCGATCTATATGATCGGTCTGCGCCGAACTCAGGCAACGGTTGCGGGAATCGCTGTTTTACTGGAACCGTTGACAGCAACGCTTTTGGGAGTCGTGGTGTTTCGGGAAGCCTTTGGCGGGTTGAGCGCATTGGGGGCACTGCTGCTGCTGGGAGCAATCGGGCTTCTTAGCGTCCGGCGTTCTTAGCCCTGTTTCTGATCAGCCCTGCCCTGATAAGCCTTGTAACAATGGCGATCGTCGCGATTTCACTTGCGCTAGGGTTTGAGTAAAGGAAGCCGTTTGTCGTTCAAGTTATTGCTCTATCAGTTATTGCTCTAACAGTTATCGCTCTGAGTTATTGCTAAGGGGGACGCGAAATGAGTTTCAAGCGAATTTTAGTGGCGATCGATCATTCGTTATTGAGCCAGAGTGCCTTTGACCATGCGCTGGAATTAGCTAGACAAAACCAGGCGAAGCTGATGCTGTTTCACTGTGTGACTGCCGATGTGATGACGCTTGTGCCGCCGCTCCCTGGCGAGATGGGCGTTTCCCCCGAAATCATGCACCAGAGCTATCAGGTCGAATCGCTGCGCCTCTCTGAGCAAACTCGTCAGGTGCAAGAGCTGCTATATCACTACTGTCAAATCGCGCGGCAGGCTGACGTTTCCGTCACCTCTGAGTACCGCATTACAGAACCGGGAGAAGGGCTGTGTCAGGCAGCAAAACAGTGGGGCGCAGATTTGATCGTCATGAGGCGGCGCGGCAGATCAGGACTTACTGAAGCAATTTTGGGCAGCGTCAGCAATTATGTAATGCACCGTGCCCCTTGTGCCGTTCTCGTACTTCAGCCCAATACAGGACAATCGCCCATTCAGGAAACGATGAATGGCAAAGCAGCACGGACAGTCAACGAAGCTGCCGTTGAGGTGTAAGGGGTTGCGCGATTGAGGGAAGGAGAGCTGGATCGGGAATCCCTCTACCCGTTTGGGAGAGGGATTTAGGGTAAGGGCGCGAGCCTTTATGCGGGAAGTCTACTCTATACCCATCCCTGAAGCTGGAACCAGCCCGCCCGATCGAGTACATCCTTTCCGTAGTCTCGACCTGTGGTGTAGTAATCCACGTCGAGTCCAGCATTGTAGGCAGCCATCACGTTACCCGGCCCGGCATTGTACGAAGCCAGCGCAGCCCGCAACAGTTCCATGCCCTGAAGGTTGGTATTACGATCGAGGTAGTCGTAGTAGGGGCGCAGCACTTTCTCGATGCCGTAGGTCAGGTTTTCCTTGGGGTCCCGCCATTTGCCTGTGCTAATAAATTCTGGATGGAATTCAGCGTCGATCTGCATAATACCGCGTCCATATCCGCCGTCGCCTGTGCCGCTCGGACCTTTCGGAGCCAGCAGCAAGCCCCAAGCAGACTCACGCGAACCGATCGCTGCAATAACCGAAGGCTGGAGCCAGTCATAGCGAAGTGCCAGCTCTTCGATCATGGGCTTGTAGCTGCCGGAGTAATAGCTGGGGCTATTAATCTCTGCAAGATCCTGCTTAAAGTAGGAATAACTGCTGGGATACGTAGTCGAGAAGTTAAACGTTTTGCGATCGGTTCCGCCAACGCCGCCCGGTAGTGGAGGTTGAGGAATGGGGGACTGAGGAGGCAAGGGCCCACCGGGAATCGTAGGATTGTTGGTTGGGGGCGCACCTGTGCCGATCGTCGCCAGATTGCTATTGCCCACAAGCTCGATCAAGCTGCTGTCGGCTGCCACATAGCCGCGTTTGCCGTCGCTGGTGGTGATTTCATACCAGTTGGGATAGCTGGCATCGGTAGCAGAACGCACCTGCCGCACCACAGAAAAGCTGGTTCCTGTTTCGAGGCTTCCGATCGGCGTATTGCCTACCGTAGAGGGCTGGCTGCGGAGATTGATTGCAGAATTGGCAGTGACGCGGCTGCTGGCTTGAACTTGTTCCAGCGTGATGTTAATTGTGGAAGCTCCGACGCGCTCGTAGTACTGCACATAAAAGTCATAGCTGCCGCCCTCGCCTGCCACCATTGTTTGTGACCAAGGCGCGGATTTCGTAGTGCGGTTGCGCCAGTCGCCGCCAATTTCAGTAACGGTTTGGTCGTTGCCGGGCTTTTTAAACAAGAAGCGAGTGCCGTCATCGGACTGGCTGGTAATTTTGTAGAATTTGCCTTCTTCCAGCTGAACCCTTGTCCAAGCTTGCATCGCAAAATGCCGCGTCCGAATGCTTTTGTTGGGGCTGCCCATGCCGTAATCCTGCCGGAGTCGGGCGATGACCGTGCCATTGTTGCCCTGACTGCCTAAGTCGGTTTTGAAATCCGCCCGATTGAAGTTATAGGTGCGGTAGTTGGCGACGTTGCTGCGCGTGCGGTTAATAAAGCTGGCATTCCAGCGATCGGGAGAAGCCTGTACCGGGCGCAGATTGTTTGCTCTCTCAGCAGTGTTGCGGGATAAGCTGCGGGTGCTGGGGTCGGGTTGCACAAAGACCTGTCCGGCTTCGTTGCTTTGCAGACGATAAGGAACCGGGGTAGATTGCCGCAGGCGGCTCTGGTTGCGGGTGGCTGACCAGGTATTAAACCCTGATTGAGTTCCTGATTGAGCTAAATTGCCCCTCGACTGAACGGGCATCGCCGACAGCATAAAGCGATAACTTTGATCCGCTTCACCGTTTCCCAAAACGCGGATAAAGTATGTCCCCTGGTTTAATTCCTGCTTTAACTTTCCGTTTCTAGAATCGTTCGCCTGCTGCTGCAATTTTTGGGTCTGAACCGATCGCCCTAAAATCTCGTTGCGATCGACTTTGCCATTCCGATTTTTATCCTGCAACAGTTCTACGCCTGCTTCTGCATTGTTTACTCGCAGATTAAGATTGCTGCGTTGGTTTAAACGAAACCGATAAAGTTGATTCGGCATCCCCTCACCAGTCTCGCTGAGATTGGTGGCAATGCGAGTTTGAGTGTCTACTGCAATGGGTCTAGCCTGTTTTAGATTGACTCCAGCAAAGCTTGACATACCTGTTCCCCGTGTTCTGTATACCGAGTAGTTGCGCCATTGCGCGCATGAGCAGCGAAAATAAGCCGTAGAGAAACAGAGGCTCTACAAGCGGCGGTATTGCACCCGGCAGACTGCGGCTTGCCAATTTTGCGAATGGTGAGCGTCTCAGTCCTGTCCTGTACCCCCTTAGACGGAGGGAGCTGGCGGATGTGCCCGATCATCGCAATTTTTTTGGCCAATGCTGGCATGGGTTGATTCAATTTCTGTAACCGCTTTTGCCAAAGCGTGGAACCTGATTTACGGTAGCAAGTGTCAAACTTTGTGATGATCTCACCTTGCTGATTTCACCTTGCTGATTTCACCTTCTAGAGGCTTAACCGTTATGCGTCATTCATCTGCATCACGTCTGGTTTCGATCGCCTGCTTAACCGCCGTACTCCTGACGACTTCATCAGAGCTTGCTTCTGCATTTTCGTTTCCCTCGATCAGAGCGGGACTGCCCACTGGCCAAAACTCCAGCAGCCCCAGTGTTCAGGAACAGGCTCCGCGATCGGTTCGCATTCGGGTACGGCGGACGATCGCCCGTGAGACTGGCATTCCGGCTTCGCGTCTGCGAGTGGTTGCTGCTACCAAAGAAACCTGGCAGGATGGCTGTCTGGGCTTGGGCGGACCTGCGGAAAGTTGCTTATTGGCACTGGTGCAGGGTTGGCGCATCACCGTGACAGACCGATCGCAAACCTGGATCTACCGCACCGACAGCACAGGTCAAGCCATCCGGCAGGAAAGCCACACGGGATCGAGTGCCTTACCTCAGCAGGTCAACGATCGAATCTTATCGGCAGCTTCGCAGGAGTCGGGAATTCCGCTCGATCAACTGCAAATTACTCAGGCTGAGCAAAAAAACTGGGATGGCTGTCTGGGTATTGAAACCGGGACTGCAATATGTTCCCAGATTGCTATCTTCGGCTGGCGTGTTGTTGTGTCTGGAAACGGCAAAAGCTGGGTCTATCACTCTAACAACGATGGCTCGCAGGTTCGCTTAAATCGCTTTGCGACTGCCAGCCTGGAGGGAGTCCGGTTTTTGTCGGAAGTGGCTACTCCCCTCGAAGAGCAGGTTTTGTTTCGCTCGATCGCCAGCGGCGGCATTGCCGGACACACCTATGAAACCATTCTGCTGAAAAGCGGTCAGGTGATGCGATCGCTGCTGCGGGCAGACCAGTCCTCGTTTCCGCCCCACATTCATCAGATATCGCAGGCGCAAGTCCAAGAATTTGAAAAGCTGCTGCAAGGCTTTCACTTATTCGATCGCCTCAGCTATACTCCCAGCCAACCAACCGCAGACACAATTACCATCACGCTCAGCAGCCAAACCAGCACAACGCAATACGTTGATTTTGTCGCCGCTCAGCTTCCTCCCGATCTGCTGACGATCGTGCAGGCTTGGGGAGCGATCGCAGGCAATCCCTGAACTGGGGTTTTCAGGTACGGTGCGCGGACAGGTGGGTGTTTTGAGTGGCATTCCTGCATCAAGGGCGGAAGTTCTTGCAAGACAGCCCTTTCCACCATTTGAACCCCAATTCCCTTCCGCGCAACCACCAAACTCTTGACCCGTCTCGATTTGGGACAGGATTCAAAATGAAATTTCTTGCCATCCACTATAGAAATGCTACAACCCGGTCAATTCGTACAATCGAACCTCGAAAACTCCATAAATCAAAGCTTTCAGCAACCCGTCATTTCAACCAAATCAAAACCCTATCAGGGATTGACTATAAAAAATCCCCCGCCTAAAGAGACAGGGGCGATCGCAATTAGTGCGCGATGTGAGTATTAAGGTTACGGAGCAAGTCCGCTTATGCCTGAGACGGAATCGGTTGAGGGGGAGCTGATTTTGCAGCAGCACGGTCTTGCAGAAGTTGGATGATGGAGGACTTCTCCAGTAAACCTGCAGGCTTCTTATCTTCCTTAAGCACCACTAATTCAGGCAAGTTTTTCTCTTCGATCAGGTTCACTACATCTAGCAGCGGCTGATCAGAGGCGATCGTTTCTAGTTGAGTGATAGGCTGCATAATTTGCCGCACCGAGATATCCCACCAGTCATTCGTCGGGATCATCTTCATAGCATCCACTTCGACCTGACCCACAAGCTGACCGTTTGTATCCGTCACCAGATACCTCCGCCAGTTTGCCGGATTGCCAATGATGTACTGATTTGCAAATTCCCGCAGCGAAATCTCAGACGAGACGATCGGGCTATTAGGAATCACCGCATCTTCGGCAGTTAGACCGCTCAACTGTTCTTGCACCGCAGCAGCCTGGGCATAGCGATCGGCATTTTGCAGTAAGAACCAGCCCACCAGCAGCGTCCAAAAACTACCGAATTGGATAAAGCCCAGCACCGACAAGCCACCGATGCCAATCCCCAACCAGCCCAGAAAGCGACCAATACGGCTGGCAAATGCAATTCCCTTGTAGGGCTTACCCGTCAGTTTCCAAACGAGCGCCTTCACCACGTTTCCGCCATCTAGAGGTAAACCGGGCAGTAGGTTAAAAATGCCTAATGCCAGATTAATCGAGGCAAGGACACCGACCACCACCATTAGTGGAGCGGGGAGAGCAGTGAAGATATTTAGAGCTGTAAAAATGCCAAACAGCGCAAAACTCACCAGCGGCCCTGCAACGGCAACCCAGAACGCCTCTGCCGGAGTCTTCGATTCTTCACCCAAACTTGCCAGTCCACCAAAGATAAACAGCGTAATGGACTTGACCGGAATTCCCTGCCGCATGGCTACCAGGCTATGTCCTAACTCGTGTGCCAGCACCGAAGCAAACAGCAGCAGAGCCGTCACCAGCCCCAGCACCCCAGCAGACACGCCGAGCTGCGGAAAAGCCGCGCCTAACTGACTGCCATAGTCCCAGGTCACAAGCGAGAAGACCAAAAACCAGGATGCGTTGACGAAAAAAGGAATTCCAAACAGGCTACCGATCCGTAGATTACCGTTCATGTGTTCTGACCTCCTGCCAAGCAGGAACCAACAATGCCCTCATCGTAACGGAATATAAAGCAGCGTTTAATCTTTCGATCGCCGTAATCGCCGTCCCTCTCCGGTGTGGGAAACTGTCCTAATCACGAGATAGGGCAAATCGAACCCTACAGCACTTTCTCTACAGCACCTTCTCTAGAAACTGACAGGCGCGTTCGCTCTTAGGATTAGAGAAGAACACATCCGGCGGCGCATCTTCAGCAATATTGCCGTTATCAAGGAAGATAATGCGGTCGGCAACTTCTCGCGCAAAGCCCATTTCATGCGTCACGATCGCCATTGTGATTTGGGTTTGTGCCAGTGCCTTCATCACGTCCAGCACTTCTTTCACCATCTCCGGGTCTAGCGCAGAAGTGGGCTCGTCAAACAGCATCACTTGAGGTTCCATTGCCAGCGATCGGGCGATCGCAACCCGCTGCTTTTGTCCACCCGAAAGACGAGAAGGATACACTTCAGCTTTTTCTGATAGCCCGACTCGATGCAGCAACTCCATTGCTTTTTCCCGTGCCTGAGCTTTGGGCAGTTTTCTGACCTTAGTCGGCGCGTAGGTCAAATTGTCCAGCACAGTCATGTGTGGAAACAGATTAAAGTGCTGAAACACCATGCCGATATTTTGACGCACATCTTTGATATCAACTTTAGGAGAAGTAATATCTTGATTGTCGATATAAATGCGTCCGCGTGTTGGCATTTCGAGCAAATTCAGACAGCGCAAAAAGGTTGACTTACCGCATCCTGAAGGGCCAATAATCGCAACCACCTGACCCTTTTTGATCTCAGTTGAAATATCTTTTAGAACGTTCAACTTGCCGAATGATTTTGATAAAAATTCTGTCCTAATCACTTTTCCGCATCCTCCGTTCTAAGCGGCGCGATAGCACGGTAAAGCCCATCACCATCACGTAGTAAACCAAACCAACCAGAATTAACGGTTCAAAAAAAATAAACTTTTCAGCCGCAACAATTTGTCCGCGCCGCATTAAGTCTAGCGCACCGACCGTAGACACCAGAGACGAGTCTTTCAGCAAGGCAATACTTTCATTTACTAGCGCAGGCAAAATGTTTTTAAATGCCTGAGGCAAGATAATATCCCACATCATAAGCGGGTAGGCAACACCCATCGACATTGCGGCTTCGCGCTGCCCTTTATCAACTGCCATAATGCCACCGCGAATCGTTTCCGAGCTATAGGCAGCAGAATTGAGTGAAAACGTAATTACCCCTGCCTGGAAGGCAGGAATCGAATAGCCAATTAGCTGAGGTGTCGAGAAGTAAATAATCGCAAGCTGCAAAATCAGTGGTGTACCGCGAAAGACAGAAGTATAAAAATCAGCAAACCAGCGCAATGGTTTAAACGTAGAAATTTTAAAAATCGAAAGAATCGTTCCCCAGGTAAACCCAATCACCGCAGAAACCAGCGTAAACCCCAGTGTCACTCCAATCCCTTGAAGAATAAATGGAATGTTAGGAACAATCCTGGAGAAATCAAGGCTAAATTTAGTTGGAGCGGCTTGCCCAAAAATGCTGGCAGCAGTTTCAATTTGAAAAGCGTTGAGGATGCCAGCCGTCCAATCGACTGATGATATTTCCATTGTCAAATAATCGTTATCAAGAAATAACTTCTAAACAATCCAATAAATCGGCTCAAAAAAGCGAGTAATTAGATACTAAAAGCGCAGGAACCGATCGCCAGAATCAAAGAAGGTTTGAACAGGAATGTTTGAACAGTGCTGATTGCGAATTACTCCCTTAACAGGCCAATTCTGGAAGAAATCTAGCTCTCTAAAAGTTTTCTAGAAGTCCTCAAAGTCCTCCAGGATTGGGAAGTCTAAGGGGCAATTTAGAACCGAGAACACTCTTCAAACATTCCTTTAGACTTTCAGAATTACATCGGAGTTGACGATGTTTAATTTCCTCAATCTAATCCTTCGATCGATCTCCTGCTCCAGTTCCACTATTTTGCTGCCGGTACAGAAGTGCTAAACCACTTGCTTACGAGCTCTTCTACTTTGCCGTTCTCAATCATTTCGCCCAGAACGCGATCGAATTCAGCCGTCAGCTCAGACCCTTTCGGGAAAGCAATTGCTGAACCTGCTTCTCCTGCGTTGGGAATTGTGTTGAATTCCAGGTCAGGATTGGACTCAACATAGCCCTTTGCAACGGTGTCTTCAACAATCGCTGCTTCGATTCGCCCTGCCTTTAATTCCTGAATAATTTCATTAATTCGGTTAAGCGGCTTAATGTTGAGGCCCAAGTTTTTCTCTTCGTTGAGATCTTTCGCAACTCCTTCTTGAATCGTACCAAGCTGGACGGCAACGGTCTTGCCTTTCAACGCATCAGTCGTTCTGAAATTGCTGCCCTGTCTGGCGACGATCGTGTTTTTCGCTTCGTAGTAGATGCGAGAAAAATCAACGCTTTGCTTGCGCTCTGGGGTCGGAGTCATGCCTGCCATCACAAAGTCGGCTCGCTTTGTTTGCAGTGCCGAAACTAAACCGTTGAAATCAATATTTTGAATTTGCAGATCGTAGCCCAGCCTGCTGGTAATTTCCTTTGCAATGTCAACATCAAAACCGATAATTTCCTGACTTCCCGAACTCGAATCAACATACTCATAGGGAGGATAGTCCGCAGAAGTTGCCATTGTTACCGTTCTGCTGCCGCTGCCGCTTCCTGCATTTTGGTTAGCATTACAGGCAGTCATCACCGAAATGGTTAACAGTGTGGAGAAGAGGACTGTCAATAGAAACTTAAATCGTTTGAACATAGCTCGAACTAAGGTTGTAGTGGAAATGGGGAGAAAGGGCGTCGCTTTCTGTGAGGGTTCGCCTGAGAAATGCCGTATGGTTAGAAAGCAATTTCTGATACAAACTGATACAAAAGAAAGAGCTATCTCAACCCTCGCAAGAATTAAGCATTTTTTGAATCAATGACATCTTTCCGCAGTCATAAGACAACGGTGTTCATTTCTCATGGGTTGATTGTCTAGCTACAGAGAAACAGAAGCCTCATCCAAACGCAGGAATTCTAGCTGCCAAAGGGGTGATTTCAGCAGCAGTTGTTAAGCATCTCTGATTAGAGCGACAAAAATCCTGGCTCTAATCCCAAATCCACAGCAATGCGATGGGCACAGGCAAAGCCTGAAAAGGCAACGGCATTTAAACCCTGCCCTGGAAATGTGCTGTCTCCAACGCAGTAAAGTCCCGCGATCGCTGTTCGATTCAGGGGCATTCCCAGCAATCCCAGGAGCTTTCGAGCGGGGATCGGTCCATAGGTGCCATCAGTCCGTCCGAGAAAGCGGCGGTGAGTGCGGGGTGTTCCGGCTTCTTGATAAACGATCGCCTTTCGCAAACCCGGAAAAACGGCGTTTAAGCGATCGATGATCTGAGCGGCAACGGCTGCTTTTTGCTTCTGATAATCTGTGGGCGAAAGGTTTTGCCAGTCGTGAATCCAGTCGGGCGTAAAGGCATGAATAATATGATGTCCACTCGGAGCCAGAGCAGGATCAAGCAGCGTCGGGATCGACACAAAAAGCGTTCCCCGTGCGGTTTCCATTTGGGTCCAGTCTTCCAGCACCACATGATGGCAGTCGGTTCCGATTGGCAAAACCTCACCTCGAACTCCCAGATGTAGGCTGAAAAAACTGGGTGATTTCTGATAGCGTTGCTGCCACTTGACCTCTTGCGGAGGCAGAATCGATCGCGGCAGCAGTTTACTAAAGGTGTCCCATCGCGTCGCGTTTGAGACAATTCGCTTTGCCCGCAGCACTTCACCCGATGCCAGCCTCACCCCAACGGCTCTTCCCGCCTCGCACAAAATTTCTGTCACCCGCGATCGATAGCGAATCTGTCCTCCCGTTTTCTCCAAGCCCTCCACGAGCTTTTGGGCGATTTGTCCCACGCCTCCCTTGGGATACCGAACCCCGCCGTAGTGTCGATCGCTAAACACCATTCCCGCATTGATCATGGGTGTACGATCTGCCCGCACAACCGACCAGATGTAGCATTCCAGATCAATCCATCGCAACAGTTGAGGATCACGAATGAAGCGACGCGCAACCCCGCCCACGTTTTGCGGCAGATAACGCGCCAAACCCAGACAGGCAAACGGATGCTGGAAGAACGATCGCATCAAATAACGCGGCTCTTCCAGCGACAGCAGATCCATCTGATTCAGACAGCGAAATACCTGCCAGCACTCGTCATAGAAACGGCGAATTCCTGCTTGCTCCTGGGGAAAGCGATCGATCAGTTCCTGTAAAAACTTCTCATAATCCCGATGAACTCGAATCGTCTCACCACTCGGCAAATGGTAATGCACCTGCACTGGATCGGGAATCGTTTCTAGACTCACATTCACCGCTTGCAGCGCCCGACTGAGCAAATTCGTCGTTCCTTCGCTGCCAAAGCCAAAAATCATCGAGGCTCCCACATCAAACCGATAGCCCCGCTGCTCCGAATTTTCCCCAGAAGGGAACCGCTCAAAATACCCCGCACTGCCCCCCGGAATCAAATACCGCTCCAGCACCAGCACCTTTGCCCCTTTTGCCGCAAGCTGAGTCGCCGCCACTAGACCCCCAATCCCAGAGCCTATTACGATCGCATCCAATTCACCGTTCCCCGATCGAGCAAGCATGAGGCGATCGGACTGAGGCAGGCTGAAATCAGAACTTTGAGCAGAAATATCCGACATCGCACAGTCGCACCGTTAATTCGCACCTTTGTAGCACAGTAGCAGATCATCTTAACCCTAATATTGTCCGCCCTTCGGGTACTGTCTGTCTGCCCTTCGGGTACTGCCCGTCCTTCAGGAATGAGCTGATCCCTCTAGCTTCCGTCTGTCTAACTCCTATCTGTTACACAAGCAGGCACAGCAAGTTACCCCTATCCTTTATGTCCACCCACTTCCATATCCACCCACGTTGCTGGTTGTAGTATGATGTATTACAAATCCTTCACCCCCCGCCTCCCTACCTTTAAATAAAAAATGGGGGGCTAGCCAACCGACCAACCCCACCACCGATCCTTGAGAGGAGAACAATGTAGATTATCTTAGATTTATTGCAAATCTCTGTCAAGATTATTGCAATAGATTCCCAATAACCTCCCTTTTCATTTCACTAGGATGGATGAAGGCAAAGGATCAGAGAGGCTGGTAGGGTAGATGGTCTGTCTGTTTGCAAAATCTATCTTTCGCCACCCATGCTTCAAATGACTCGATCGCAGCTCACCTCCGAAGTGAGAGCCTCTTTAACCCTGGCGGTTCCCCTAGCGGGAGCACAGTTGGCGCAGGCAGCTACAGGCTTTGTCGATACAGTGATGATGGGCTTACTGGGCGGCGAAGTGCTGGCGGCAGGCGGATTGGGCGCGACGACGTTTCAGGCTTGTCTGCTGGTGAGTTCTTCGATTGTCTCTGCGGTCAGTCCTTTAGCGGCATCTGCGTTCGGGGCAGGTCAAACTCGTGAGGTCGGGCGCGTGGTGCAGCAGGGAATGTGGCTGGCAATGCTGATGACGCTGCCGCTCATGCTGCTGCTGGCATTTCCCCGTCCTCTCTTTCTCTGGCTGGGTCAATCCGAATCGGTTACAGTTCAATCGGCGGCCTACCTGCAGGCGATCGTCTGGGGCTTCCCAGCAGGGTTGGGCTTTGCGGTGCTGCGGCATTTTGTCTCTGCACTGTCTCAGCCGCGTCCGGTGATTGTGATTATGGTCTGCGGCACGCTCTTCAACATTGCTGGAAACTACGTACTGATGTTTGGCAAGCTGGGTTTGCCTGCACTCGGTTTAGCGGGAATTGGCTACGCCAGCAGTTTGTCGCTGTGGGCAATGTTTCTAGCACTGCTCTTTTACTGTCAGCAGCCTCGGTATCAGCAGTACGGCATCTTCCAAAACCTGCACGTCCTAGAGGGTCGCCTGTTTCGGGAGCTGCTGCATGTAGGGATTCCGATCGGCATTCTGACGGCGGCTGAAGCCGGACTATTTACCGTGACCACCTTTCTCATGGGTCAACTGGGTACAGTAACGCTGGCAGCGCATCAGATCGCTCTGCAAACTGCTGCCATTACGTTTATGATTCCGCTCGGAGTTTCGTTTGCCACAACCGTGCTGGTGGGCCAACGCCTAGGACAGGGAGACTTTCGGGGAGCAAAGCGGGCAGGCTACACCGGAATGGGATTGGGGGTGCTGTTTATGGCGGCAATGGCAATGTTGTTCTGGACTGTACCAGAAGCGATCGTCTCCCTTTACCTTGATATCAACGACCCGGCAAATCAGGCAGTCGTCCTGCTGGCAGAGCAGCTGTTAGGCGTGGCAGCAATGTTTCAAATTGTGGACGGGCTTCAGGTTACAGCCGTCGGTGCGCTGCGCGGATTGAAAGACACGCGAGTTCCTATGCTGATTGGCTTGATTGCTTACTGGGGCTTGGGTTTGTCCTGCGGCTATCTGCTGGGACTGCGCTTAGGCTACGGCGGAATGGGACTGTGGTGGGGGTTGGCGATCGGCTTGGCGTTTGCTGCAAGCATTCTCACCTGGCGATTTAGCACTACAGTTCTTCGCACCGTTACCCCTCACCAGCGTGCCCCGCGATAGCGCAACTGCTTAATGGCATAGCGTTCGGCAAATCGGGGAATGTCACCGCGATGCCCCAGCACAATCAGCGTATCTCCGGCATGAAGCCCCAGGTTGGGGTCGGGATGATTCGTAATCTGGTCGTGCCGCTTGAGTGCAACCACAATAAAGGTTCCCTGTCCCCGCACTTCCAAATCCGCGATCGTCCGTCCCACCAAGGGCGAATTCACAGAAATTGATAGCTCATCAACCTGAACATCGATTTGCGTTAGCAGTTCGTTCAGCCGAGTCCGTTCTTCGCCTTGCTCCAGAAATTCGATCGTGTTGGGATGGGTGATTAAATTAGACATCCGCTGTCCGCTAATTGCAGCAGGTAGGACAACATGATTAGCTCCGGCAAGGCGCAGCTTTTTTTCGGTAGAGGCAAGCTCTCCCCGCGCCACAATCATTAACTGCGGGTTTAAGCCTCTGGCAGTCAGCGTGATGAACACATTGGCAGCATCGTCTGGCAGGACGGTTGCAAGTGCCTTTGCCCGTTCAATGCCTGCTTGCAGCAACGTGTGTTCATCGGTCGCGTTTCCCTGATAGACGTGATAGCCCATTTCTCCTGCCAGGGTGATGCGATCGTCACTGGTGTCGATAATCAAAAAAGGCTGCTTTTCCTCCGCCAGCTTCAGCGATAACACCTGCCCAATCCGCCCGAAGCCGCAAATAATCGTGTGATTCTTCAGGTTTGCCAGGTCTTGCGTTTTCCGTCGATGCTCTAACACCTGCTTAATCTCGCCTTCTGTCACCATCTGGACAAAGCCTCCTAAGATTAATGACACCGATATCACGCCTGCCAAAATTACCAGCATCGTAAAGATGCGAGTTGAACCAGAAACCGGACAAAACTCGCCATAGCCAATCCCAAAGATGGTGATTACCACCATATAAACCGCATCCAAAAGCGGGCAGCCCGACCACCAGTACCCCCAAACGGCACCCACGATCGTCATCCCCAAAAACACCACGCCTGTCAAAACTCGCCGAAAGGGCGACTGCATGCTTTACGCTCCACTGTTTAGAAAATCCGACCTGAAATTCGCAAAACTGCCGAGGCTTCACCCTAACCCAGGTAAGTGTGATAAGATAGTTGACTGCATTTCTATTACGTTAGGGATTTAATTGGTTCATGTCACTGCTGCAAGAGCGTAAACAGGAAATCATTTCTGAGTATCAAATCCACGAAACGGATACCGGATCGGCTGATGTTCAAGTTGCGATGCTGACCGAGCGTATTAATCGCCTCAGTCTTCACCTGCGCGAAAACAAGAAAGATCATGCTTCCCGTCGGGGACTGCTGAAGATGATCGGTCAGCGGAAGCGGTTGTTGGCTTATATCTTAAAGCAAGACCAGGAACGCTATCGGGCTCTGCTCACACGGTTAGGAATTCGGGGTTAGATCTGTATGTCCTCCAAGTCTCAGCCCGACTCGTCAAAAAGCAAAAAAGGCGGCGAGTCGCGCCAGTCGCTTCCCTTTGAACCAGCCAAAACCCGCAAGCAGGCTGAGAAAACGCCCAAGAGTAGCCCGGTTGCGCCGCCAGCAAAGGCTCCCGCAAAAGCATCCTCTACGGCAAATGCGCCTAAGCGTTCTGTTGCCCAGCAGATGGCTCCGCCAGTAAAGCGATCGACTGCTCAAGAGGCTGCGATCCCCGATGCTGTGAGTCGGCGCATGATCAAACGCATGGCGATTTTGTGCGGGATTCCAACTGCGCTGGGCATGTCTACCTTTGTGGTTAGCTATCTGATCCGGGTCAATGCTTTGTTTGAAGTGCCGACCTATGCAGTGCTGCTGACGAGTCTCGGCTGGTTTGGTTTAGGCGTTCTAGGGCTGAGCTACGGCGTACTCTCTGCCTCCTGGGATGAAGAAAATCCGGGAAGCTTGGCGGGCTGGTCAGAGTTCACAACCAACTGGGGACGCATGACCGAAGCTTGGCGGTCGTCCAAAGATAAATCCTGACGCGATACAAAGCAGTTTCCCCTGAGGTTCGCCGATTGGGCCGATTTGCTGATCGGTTTTAACATCAGTTATTAACAAGGTCAGCAACGCTACCAGACTGCCTGCAGCACGTTTGCGGCCAGTAAAGGCAAGCTTTATCAATTGGAATTTAAGGGGGAATTGGCAGTGCTAGTTCCCTTCTTTTGCATTTTGATGGATTTGGTGCAGGTCACGATCGCTGCCAAACCGCCCCTAGCTCCTAATTCCAGGGAGAGCTACAGCATTCCTTCTGGGTTCAAACTCCCTTATTCATGGATATCTATTGAAGAAACTCATAGAGAATTTAGCCTGGGAATTAGGCGGCATGGGGAGCAGCATGGGAAAATTGAGGGGTCATGCCGAAGATTCACTGCTTTAAATCATCTTTTAGGGCTGATCAGATTCCTTAACCCCCAACTCGTCGAGCTGTTGCTCAATGCCGCGCAGCAAATGACTCAATCCAGGCAGTACATCGAAACAACTGCTTGCAAGCCCTTCTCCGGTCAGCGTTTGATCGCGAATCTCATTTAGCTTAGTCTGGAGCTGTTTGGCAATGCCCATTGCGTCCCGTTCAAGTTTTCTCATCTGCTGCTGTTGGTGAAACTTGAGGGCAGCCCCTCTCAAAATTTGCAGGGTTGCTTCTTCATTGCCCGCATTCAGCATAAAGCGAAAGCGCAGCAGGACACGCGACTTCAGCGAGGCGGTGCCCTCCAGCATAGGGCTATAGAGATATTCAGTTTCAATCTGTTTTGGGTAATTTGCGATCGGGGAAGCAATTTTTGCGGTCTGCTTCAGGGCGGCCAGAAGGTTTTGAAAGAGGGCGCTCGGCACATTTTCTAAAACCGACTGAAGCACCCCGTTCTGGCTCCAGAGAATCCTGCCGTAGTGGGTATGATTCTCAAAATAAAGTCTGCCGATTCCACCCACCAGTACTCGTGCCAGCAATTCCTGCAGAACAACCTCTGGCGACAGGGTAACGAGTTCTTCTGCCGGAGCAGAGAGGTGTTTTGCATCAAGTTGCAGAACCGGAAGCTGAGGCAAGAGCGGCAGGACAGGTTGTCGAAGTGCGGCAGATGCCGTCAGGGGATTATTTGCAGAACGGCTTGAAGGTTTGCTGCTGGTGGACTGCTCCTCGCTCGCGATCGGCAGAGAAGGCTGTTGCCAGGTTGCAAGAGCTTCATCGTGAGCAATAGACGGAGCCGAAGTGATGACTGGCGTTTGCAGGGGAGCAATTGGCGGCTCTTCAACGCGCTCTGGCTCTGCGGAAACCGCTGCCTCTTCTAGCTCATCAGGGCTATCAACGATGAGCGTCAGCCGCTCACTTTGATCCACAGGACGAGCGACTCGATTTCGCCCGGCATGGCGATGATGCCCAAAACTAACTCGATCGAGCTGATTTTTATCGGTCTTTTGCTTATTTTCGGCTGCATTGAGATAAGCCGTGAGCGTAGCCTGGAGTGCTTCGGTGGTGATGCGTCGGGCAACCAGGGAGTAGTTGAGATAGGAGATAATGCGGCGAACGTAGTCGGCAGCCGTGGTATCTTCGGGGTAGACCATGCCGAGATTGAGCCGATTTCCCTCCAGAAACAGCGGCAGAACCTGATAGTAAAGACAGGCTTCAAAAGGCAGCACACCATCAATCAGCACGTACATCTCATCCAGGTTGAGTCGGTCGACCCAATCCCCTTGAAACTGACCAAGGATACGCTGCTGCGATCGATCAGAAAAGTGGGATCGATCACTGTGAGAGGACGGGATGCGATCGTCCGAGAAAGCCGCCATAGGTTCTTGGGTAGGAGTTTGACGATCCAAAAGAGGCGCGGTTGAGAAAAATGCGAACGCTTGTCTCAACATTTCGTCTCAACATTCTGTCTCAACATTTGATTGAATGCCAATCAATGCCAAGATAATCAACTGAAACTAATGCCCTTTATTAAACCCATATTAATGGCATTAGTTGCCCCTGATAGAATCCACTTGACAAAAAGATGGGTTACTCCGCACTCCGCACTGTTTGAGCTGCCAGGTAGATTTTGCTCCACTCGCCTGTAACCTGATTCAGCCTCAGATTTAGCTCTTTGCCGATCGCGTCAAAGGGCTGTCCGGTCTTCAGCTTTTCGACAATCTTCTGCTGCACAGGCGTTAACGACTGCAAAAACTCCTCCCACTGTGGAATCGTCAAGCCCAGATTATGCTCAACTAGCGAAGTTCCCAGCCAGGCTCCCACCAGTTCGGGCTGCTGCTTAAAGGCAAAGACGCGAATCGCGTGATAGCTAATTTTCTCACGCAGTCGGTAAACCTGCTGAATCGGGACGTCGAGCCGCTGGGCGATCACTTCCTGCGACTGTCCCTGGACGTGTAGTTTTAACCAGTCTGCGGCGAGCGGATCAACCTTTTCTTTCAGGTAGTCGGCAAATTCCTGCATCACTTTGCTGCGGAGTGCCTCCTGCTCCTCCCACGCCTGCTGGTCTTGATATTGCGTCAATGCCTGACCGTCCAGCAAGCTGACGGGATTATCAGCATCGTCGGGGGTGATTTCTTCAGAGACCAGCCGAATCAGATCGCCTGTGGGAACCTGGGTCATGCCGCCCCGCTGCGATCGACGGAGATAATTGACAAATCGATACACCAGCAAAGGCTGATTGCGAATTGGGCGCAGGCAATATTCCTCAATGCTTGCCAGCATCAGGGCATTCCGCAGGCGCGGGTTGGGCGTACATTCCCCGATCCAGGTGATTTGCTGCCGCATATAGTTATCGCTTTGCAGCAGCTCTTGAATCACTTCCTGCAACACATCCACCACCGTTCGCCGCCGATCGCGAGACAGGGCAACCCAGGTTTTAATTTTGCTGCGAATCAGGAACAGGCTGCTGAGCCGCTGGATTAGCTGGTTGTAGGCGCGATCGGGCTGAACGCCTAAATATCGCTGCTGCAAAATCCGATAGCGATAGTCCATCGCCTGCTGCGCCACGTTTAACTCTGCGGGTGAGAGGGAGTCAAATCGTGCCGGATCCTGCCCCAACAGCCAGCCGACCACGCTTGCTCGATCGGTTGCCGATAGGTTAGGGCTGCCCGCTTCAATCTGGGATTGCCACGCCTGCCTCAGTTCCTCAGCCAGTGCCATTCGGGTTGCATTCCTTTATTTCGTTTTCTATTTATACCGTTCTATCGGGCTCGGCTCAAACTTTACTCGACCTAAATTTGGGTAAATCTTATCAAGACGACTGGTTTAGGCTAAATCCGCCTCATTTGTCCGTTTCTTCGATCGCCGCAACAAGCTGCTGAAGAGCGGTTGTAAGCTGCTGAATCCGCTCTAACGCCCCATCCTGGTTTTCTGCCAGCGTTTGAACCGCATCGCTCAACGCAAAAATCTGATAGCCCTGCTGCTGCACTTGTTTCGTAAGCGCATCAAGCTGTGCTGCAAGGCGATCGACCGTCTCTGTGCTCGCAATCACTGCCTCGCCCATTTGCAGGAGAATTGCCTCTAGCTGATTTGATTGAACTTCCACACCGCAACCACTCTACGTTTATGCCAGATTGAAACAAGATCATAGCGGATTGAAAGTGGGTCTGTCCTCTGTTTGGCTGTTCCTCTCCAATCAGCAGCATGAAAGCAGAACCCAGCGATAATCCGATGTGCAGGGATTGAGAGTGAGGGCAGGTCAGCAAAGCTGCCTATTGCGTGAACTCAAAAAACTAAAGAAGCTGATTCAGCCAGGCGGCAAGCACAGCACTGCCTAATGGAACCGTCAAATTATCAATGCCCAGCTTAGAGAAAGCTTCCAGCAGGGTTGCGGCAACTGCGACCATAAGGGCGATCGCCCAGGTTTGCCAATGGTTGCCCTGAATCCCCAGCAACACCAGACTACAAATGATGTAGCTCACGCCTGCCATTGTTAGCGAACCTTCCCAACTTTTCTTCATGCCCCAAAGCTCGTAGGGATGCTGCCCCAACCGCTGTCCGACCAGCGCTGCCAGTCCATCGCCCCAAGTCATGATTAAGATGCCGATCACCGTATAGTAAGGATGCTGCTGCCAAAACAGCAAGATGAGCAAGCCAATGCTAACGGCATAAAAGAAAGTTCCCAGGCTTTTTCGCCCGACGCTATTGATCCCCGGCAGGATTGGTAGACGATAGGACAGTAGCATCAAGGCACTAAAGGCGATCGAGGCACTGATGCCGATCCATCCTGGAATTTGCAGCCACCATGCCAGCAGAATCACATTTCCTGCGCCGATATGCACCACTTTTCGCACGACCTCGGAATCTGCCCCTTCCCACCGACTCAGCCCAAACGCCAGTAGTCCAACCAGGCTTAGCCAGAGACCGACGATCGCAAGCTGAAGCCACAGCGGAGGCACATTCAAGATCCAATCTGCAAAAATCCAATCTGCGAAACTCACTAGGAGAGAAAAATGATAAATGAACTCTGTTTATCAATCTAGTGGATTTCCGGCGAATTTGTCGTAATGGTTACGAGTGGACACGCCTCACACCCTCCAGAATTAATCGCCGCTCTGCTCGATCGAGTGCCTGGCTCATCCACGCCACATCACCTGGTTCCACCGAAATTCCGGTCACGCCCCACTCAACAAGCCGATCGATGACATTGAGATTCCTGGGCAGATGACCGCAAACGGTACAGGGCAATTCTGCGGCGCGGCTAGCCTGAACAATCTGCTGAATTGCCTGCATCACGGCGGGATGGGTCATATTGAATTGGGTTGCCATCTGAGGATGATCGCGATCGATCCCCAGAAGAAGCTGAGTTAGATCGTTACAGCCGATCGCCATGCCCTGAACCCCTGCCTCAATGTAGGCGGGCAGCAGCAGCAAAATCGAAGGCACTTCTGCCATCATCCACAGTTCAAAACCGGGCTGCCATAAACCTGCCTCTGTCACTCGATCACGGCAGAAAATAAACTCCTCAACTGTTCTCACAAACGGCAGAATCAGTCGCAGATTATCAAAGCTCGCCTGCTGCACCTGACGCAAGGCTGCCAGTTCGACCCCAAACCAGCCAGGGTAAATCTGATAACGATACGCTCCGCGCAGACCCAACACTGGATTCCGTTCAACCGAGGAGCCAGCCAGCATCGGAAACTCATGGGCGCGCATATCCAGACTGCGGTAAAAAACGGGGCGGGGCATCATGCGATCGGCAAATTGCTGAATCTGCTGTGCTAATCGATCAATCAAGCCTGCTTTATCTTGTGCTAGCCATTCGTCTGGCGATCGATCCTCCAGACTTTTTATCCAGAGCAGTTCTGACCGCAGAAGACCTACCCCATCGATCGGCAGTTCACTGATTTGGGCGATTGACTCAGTTTGGCTGAGGCTGACCATGAGCCGGGTTGCAGTTGCAGGCATAATCTGAGTCGAATTGCCCTGGTAACGGGTTGCCTCGATTCGCAAATCAGCATGGGCTGCACGATGATTGTCATGATCGTCTGGTTCATCGAATGCTGCTGGTTCTAACATCCGTATCACCTCTCCTCGATCGCCGTTGATTAGGACTTGATCCCCAGTTTTCAGCGTTTGCATCGCACCTGCAATTCCCACCACCGCCGGAATTCCTAACTCCCTGGCGAGGATCGCGCCGTGGCTGGTGGTTCCGCCTTGCTCGGTCACAATTCCGCCGACCTGGCGAATCTGACTAACCCACTCTGGCAAAATGATCGGCGCAACCAGAACACAGCCTGGCGGCATCTCCAGTAAAGGCACAGGCGTTAGGGGAATCACCCAGACCGTTGCTGTCACTTTCCCTGGTGCGGCAGCAATCCCTTTTAGACGATCGGAGGCAGTTTCCCGTATCTCCGATGCGTCCATTTCTAAAGGAGCAGGGGCGAGGAATTTTGGTGTGAGCGTGCTGTAGGGAATTACCCGCGTAATATAAAAGCTGGGTTCTGACCCTCGATCGCCAAACTCCGCTTCAGAGACAGCTTCGGATACCACTTCGGATACCGCCTCAGAGACAGCTCCAGAAACAGCACCAGAACAAAGCATCCACTCCAGTTCAACCGCCATGCCAAGCGTCAGCATGAGTTGGCGGGTTAGCTGTGCCAGACGCTCAACCTGCGATCGAGTAAGGACAGGCTGAGTCTGCTGCTCTGGCTTGAGCATTAGCAGTTGGAGGCTGTCGTCTTGCTCACTGCCGCCCACAGGAAAACTGCCTAGCAATGCCTGTTCTGAAGTTTCCGTCACAATGCCATAAGCCACGTTTTTCCGGCTAATTGTCTCAAAGTAGACGATTCCCGCTGCATCAACTCGGTAGCAATCCGGGGTCACGCCGCCTGTCATTCCATGTCCAAGACCCCACACCGTCTGCACTCTCAGTTCATTCCCCTGAACCACGGCTTTTCCTGCGGCGATCGGCGATCGAATCGGTTGAATCAGCACGGCCAGCTGAACCTGCTGCGGCTCAACGCCCAATCGCTGCCAGTACAGCAAACTGCGTGCCCGAAATAGCTCTGCCCAGACCCACTTCAGCGCATGAGCGATCGACTCTGGCTCTGCCCGACAGATCTTTGCTTCGAGGAGGCTTCTCGTGTCATCGCTAATCGACGGATCAAGCCCAGACGCCAGCGAAAAAGAAGGACGCAGAATTACGGCTTCGGTTTGCTGCGAGGATTGCCAATCGCGGATCGCTTCATTAATTGGCAGCAGCCATGATTTAGGAATCGCAGTGGAGGTAACCGCGTGCCGAAGCTGCTGTGCCACCCCCTGAAGCTGACGGGGATTATCAACATCAAGATGACGCAGCAAAGCAGGCAAATCTGCAAAAGTCGGATCAGCCCACTCAAGCTGGCTCAGAAATGCCTGAAACAGCTCGTTGCTCACCACTAAACCCGGAACCACAGGATAGCCGCGCTGCCGAAGAACTGCCAGATAAAACGCCTTGCTGCCCACCCGATCGCGATGATGCGGCTGAATCTGGTCAAGCCAGAAAAAATAATCCACGGACATAAGCAGAGCAAAAAGACGGGTGGATGCTTAACCAGAGTGATGCAGAGGTATTCTATTAAATTGCTAAATACTAAGTTGCTAAATGTTGAATGCTAAGTTGCTGAATATTGAGTTGCTAACTATTGAGTTCTAAATAATTGGTTTGCTAGAGATGGCGAAATAAAAGTTGCTGAGATCGAGAAAACGAACTTTTTACCAGGGCGATCGAGAAAAGATTTGTGCCGTTTTTTAAGCGTCTCCGAATCTGCTCAAAATCGCAAGCCTCTCGTCCTTTCCCGATCCTCTTATCTCCTCCTTCCCTACTTCTCCCCAATTTCATATTCCAATAGCGGAACTAGCCTCAGTCCATAAGCCGCCTCAAAATCGCCCTTCTTCTGCCCCAGGCTCCAGAGTTCCAGCGCACAATCGCCGGTCGGATAAGCCGCTTTCAGATGTAACCGCATTTCCTGAAGGTCTGCTTGATACTCACACCGCACCTGCTCGATCGCCCCAATCTGTCTGCGATCGAGCGCCACTGCTAGCCGTAGAAGCGGACTGAGCTGATCGACCACTCGGCGGTACTTTTTGCTGGTGATATTGCGATAGCACTCGTGTTTTTTCTTGGGGCTACTTTTGCGGTGATAGCGAGCAAGATTGGCGATCGTCTCAATTTCGACTTCGGGGTAGCCCAACAGTTCACCGTGGCGAATTAGATAGTAAGAGTGCTTGTGGTGCGAGGAATGGCTGACGAAGTGACCGCAGTTATGCAGCATGGCGGCTGCCCAGAGTAACTGTCGCTCCGCTTCACCCCACTCATGCAAAATGCCTTGCGTTTGATCAAACAGGCTCGTTGCAAAGTCAGCCACCCGTTTGCTATGGGGCAGATCGACCTGATACTTGTGGGCAATCTTGATCACGCTGCGTTCTCGAATCGAACCCTGGTAGCGCAGGCGATCTTCGATCAAGCCGTGGGACAGCATCCAATCCACTACCACGCCTTCTCGCAGTGCCCGTTCGCAAATGGTAATGTGATCCAGCCCCAGCAGCGTCATTGCTTCCTGCAAAATCACGGCTCCAGCCAGAATGATTTCCGATCGCCGATCGCTCATGCCAGGAATTGCCGCCCGTTCTGCATCGTTGAGCTTTCGCAGCCGATTCACCAGATCGCGCAAATCGCGCAGGCTAAACTGATAGCCATTTAGCGGTGCGGGAACCACGCCCAGCTTTTCTCTGGCATGAATCGTTGCCAGCGTCTCGATCGTGCCTGATGTGCCGACCATGCGCGGCTGTTCGTCCGGTTGCAGATGAGAGCGCAGTTCGTCGATCGATCGCTCCAGCATTCCCCGCACGTATGCCTGCAAGTAGCTAAATTCGCTGCTGCTAATCGGGTCGGTGCTGATCATTTCAGCCGTCAGGCGCACGGCTCCAATTTTGGTGCTGCTGAGGCTGCGCGGTTCGTGTCCGTCTCCCAAAATCAGCTCGGTCGAACCGCCGCCAATGTCGATCATCACATGGGGCTGGTTGTTAAACTCCATCCCCGACAGCACCCCCAGGTAAATGCGGCGGGCTTCCTCCTGTCCCGAAATCAGATTCACCGTCAAGCCCAATTCTTCCTCGATCTGCTGCAAAAATGCCTGACCGTTAGGGGCTTCGCGCACGGCACTGGTGGCAACCGCAATCATTTCATCCGCTTGTAACCCTTTGGCAATTTCCTGACAGCGTTTCAATGCCTGGATCGATCGCTGCATTGCCTCTGGTGTGAGCCGTCCCGTTTTTCGATCGCGATTGCCCAACCGCACTGTTGATTTTTCTCTGGTAATGATTGTGAAGGCAGGCAGACTAGGCTGAATTTTGACCACTGCCATGTGAATCGAGTTTGTGCCGACATCGATCGCGGCAAGGATGTGGTCTTGTTTAAGCGGCATTGAAATCTGGGGCAAATCTACTTTGCCTAACTGAGTCAGATGGATCATCGGGAGTTAAGGCATGAAGGGGAGAACTCAGCCGTTCTCGGAATCGTTCGCTTTCTAAAAGAGCAGACCATTCCGCTTGCGGCACTCAATTCAGTCCAACGGCTTGAAGCTTGCCTTCGGTCATCCGATCGCCGCACGGCTTCAAGTCTGCCTAAATCTTACCGTGATGATTTCCGCTTAACGCAGAAACGGCATAAAGATTAGATTGTGCGAACAGACTTTTTATCAAAACTGTGCATCGGCACAGGCAGCAGGGTCAGCGAGGCAGTTTCCTTGATGCAGTTTTTCCTATGAGGTAATCAGAAGGTAATCGACTGCCGAAACACGATCGATCGCTTAATCTCCCGATAGCCAATGCGCTGATAAAACTGATGCGCCTCGCTGCGCTTCACATTCGATCGAACAACTAATGCATGACAGCCCTGCTGCTGTGCCCATGTTTCCGCCTGCTGCATCAACCGCTTGCCGACCCCTTGCCCACGCAGCTTTTCCGAAACGACCAATCCACCAATTTCTGCTTCGCGTCCCTCCTGCAAAGTCCAGTGCAAATGAACATGAACCCACCCGCCGATCGCCCCCTGCCCCCCTTCGGGATAAACCGTTTCTGCCACAAAAACAGCGTGATCGGGATGGGTCTGGAACTGTTCTAGATGCTGAGCCAGAGCCTTCGCCGAGGTGAAATAACCCAGTTCGTGACACAGCAAAACCAGTTCATCGCAGTCTGTGAGCTGGGCGGGTCGAATCGTGGTCATGGCAGAATTCCCGAATCAGTTTAGGCAGAGGGCTTTGAGAAAAATCGTCGGTTGACCCAGCTAATCATGCCGCTCAGCAGTGCCCCCGCCATCAGTATGCCAATCGCAGGCTGAAAGAAAGGCATCCAGAGCTGATACCACAAATCTAAACCGAGTGAAACGCCCATTGATCGCCCCACCACCGCCGCCGCAAACCAGACAAAGCTTGCCAGCACGAGGAAAATGTCGATCATCAAAATTAAATTGAGCCAGTTTAAAAGTTTTTCTTTCATCAGTCGAAGAATGGGTGAACCATTGGCATGAAAGTTTACTATTCACTATTATTCAATGACGATCGCCTATTCAATGACGATCGCCTTAGGAATGCCGAAAAAGGAATAACGGTAACACAAAGCCAAAAGCTGGGGAATTGAGGGGGCAGTGTTGAATCTCACACACCTCAACCGTCCCCTAACGAGGCGCTGACTCAAAATCTGCTCCAGCTCTCTCTGAATATTCGCAATCAAAGTTAACAATTCAGTTGTCCAAAAACTTGTCTAAAAATTGCCAAAAAAGATGGCTGCACCACAGCAGGACAGCCACAAGATAAAATTCAATTTTGACCGGAAGCGATAGCCGGGATTCGTTGAAGATTAACCTTCGACAAGCTCCGGGACCTTCTTTAGATTGTCTGGATCAACGTAGTGGCACGATGCCTCATCAGCACAAATTAACGCCCAACCGGACTGATCGATGCCCACAAACTTGTACGAACCTTGCTGCACAAAAAATCCTTTGTGATTACGGGTTTCGGGTTTAACGTCAACGCTATTCGGTCCCTGCATAGTTCCACTCCTTGAATTTTCTTGGGCTTGTTCTTTTGGAGCTTTAAAGTGATAACTCAGCGATCGCTCTTTAGAGAAACTTATCCCTGAGTTCACTAAAGCTTATCATTAGAGTTCTAACTTTTTCCTTTAAGTATTTTGAGTATTTATAAAGTGGTATAAACTTCTAAGAAAAAAAGCTGCCTTAGAGCGTTTTACTCCTTGGACAGCAAATTAGATTCTGTAGATTGTTGTTAGATGCGGAGTTGAAGTTTTTGCAGCAACGCTACAGGTCAATTGTTTCTAAAACTTAACCTTCTGCTAACCACTGTTTGACCCGAATTAAACTTTTCCAGTTTGGTTTGCGGCTTAATCCATCTTCAAAATTGCGCTCAACTTCTTCTTTAAGTTCGGGAACTACTGCGATGAGCTGCGAAGCGGTTTCAACGTGCTGCCGAACACCGGGTTGAGCCGTTTCAAGCATGGCGATCGCAATATTCACCCGTGCCTGCGGGTCTTGAGGATTGAGCTTTATCGCTTTTTGCGCGGATTTGTATGCCTGAGAGGGCTTGTTGTCCAGCAAATAAAGCCAGGAGAGGCACGTCCAGGCGGGACTGCTTTTGGGAGCGCGTTCACAAACTTCCTTAAATAAGGGCAGCAAGGTTGCCGGAGATTCTCCAGCGTTATAGCGTTCTAGCCCTTGCTCAAACAGGATTTCTACCGTCTCAGCCATAGCCAAGCCAAACTCACGGGGACAAATACAACCCAAAAACTATAGCATTTCAGGTTTCCCCCTGACCGTCAGGCTCAAGGATTGTGGCGAATCAGGCGAATCTGGGCACGTTAAGCAAGCAGCTTTGCCGTTTCACAGTAGGGGCGCGGCTGCTGGAATGCGTCTAATCTAGTGCTGTTTGATTTCCGGTTGATTGCCTTTCAGTCTGGAGACTTCTCTATGAGAGATATGCGTCCTGCTTACACCCAGCGACGGGTCGGCATCAT
>NZ_JACJOR010000467.1:0-5057 GCF_014695615.1 Leptolyngbya sp. FACHB-711 | reverse complement strand
GAGCGCGGCTGTTAGAGTCGCTGTCTGAGGCAAAGAACGGCGTGATTTCCTGTGGGCTGGTGTGGCAGAACAAAGAGCAGAGCCTTGCTTGGGTACGCGATCGGCTCACTGGAATCCGCACGTTTGCGGTTGATGGCTCCCAAATCTATCCGGGGAAAGATCTTTCGATTCCGATCGCTCTGGTGCAGATTGGCTGGTTTGAAAATCCTCACCTGCCGACAGGCGGCTACGAGAAAGACATTGCCCTGGATGTGATGACCCCGATCGATCTTCAAGCTGGGAATAGCGGTGAACCTGTCGATCGACGAGTCAATATGCGGCGGTTTGAGATGGAGACGCAACGACTGGTCGATTACATCAAAGACCATGCCCATGCCGAAGACTGTCTGGTATTTCTGGATGGCTCTCTGGTGGCGACCTTTGCTCAAGTGTTTGATGGGAGCAGCCGTCAGTTTTATGTCGAATGTCTGCTGAATTTGCTGCGGGCAAGCGAGAAATACCGGGTTCCTTTGGTTGCCTATATCGACACTTCCTACGCGCAGGATCTCGCGGTAATGCTCCGCACGCTTTATGATCTGCCTCCATCCGACACCATTCACGATGCTCAGTTGCTCAACAAATTTATGGCGTGGGGCGATCGAACTCCCCTGTTTCTGTGCCAGCGATCGGGCATTTTAGACCAGTATGAAGAGCAGCGCGATCGGGTTGCCTTTACCTACTTAAAAACCACTCGCGACAACTATCCTGCCCGGATTGAAATGCCTCTATGGATGGTGGAAGCAGGGATTAGCGATGGAATCATGGACTGGGTACGCGGCGAAGTGATTATTGGCGGCGGCTATCCTTATGTGATCGAAAGCGCAGACCAGACTGCCGTGTTGCAAGCAAACGATCGACAGATCTTTTTCCAGATTTTGCAGGATTGGGCAGAGTCAGAGGATTTAAACCTGCGATTTTCTCGCAAAATGGTGAGCAAAGTCAGGCGACGTTGAGTAACGGTTAAGGAATTCAGTTAAGGAATTCAACCGTTTTTCCGGAGCAAACCGTCAGGACTTCGATAATGCTGCCATGGGGTTTGTGAGTGGGTGATGAAACGATCGTTGGCGAAATCGATAACTGCGAAGGGGGAACTGCTCCATCTTGCGTTTGGGGCGATCGTGCCTGGGCTGCTTGTTTCTATCCCTGCTCAGGCAGTGGCTCTAGCGGAAATTCTGGCTCAGACTCCTGTTCCCACAAATCCTGAGCCTTCCTTGCTTCAGCCTGTGCCGCCTGTTCCCTTGCCTGCTCCCGCTCCAGCTGAATCGATTCCGCCTGCGCCTGCGCCTGTGACTGAAACTGCCCCGGTTCAGATTCCCGTCCAGCAGATTGAGGTGGTGGGAAGTACGGTTTTTGACGAAAACGATTTTGCGCCGCTCGTCCAACCTGTGCAGGGCAAATCGCTCACTCTAGAAGAGCTGCGGCAGGTCGCGGATCAGATTACCCAGCTTTATCTAAACGAGGGCTATCTCACCTCCAGAGCAATTCTGGTCGATCAGCAAATTCAGGATGGCGTTGTGCAGATTCGCGTCATCGAAGGCAGCTTGGAGGCGATCGAGATTGAAGGAACTCGCCGAGTCAATCCTGCCTATGTTCGCAGTCGAATCCAGTTGGGCAGCGGTACGCCTTTGCGTCAGAGCGATCTGGAAGATCAGCTTCGTCTGCTGCGAATCGACCCTTTATTTGACAACGTGGAAGCCAGCTTACGCGCAGGCAGCGGGCTGGGGCAAAGCATTCTGTCGGTGCGTGTAACCGAAGCAGAAGACTGGATTCTCGATCTGAGTGCTGATAACCTGTCGCCGCCCGATGTGGGGTCAGAGCGCATTGGGGTTGTGATAGGACAACATAATTTGACTGGAAACGGCGATTTGCTGACGGCGGCTTATTTTCGATCGACCACAGGTGGATCAAACGTTTTTGAATTCAACTACGAAATTCCACTTAATCCGCTTCAGGGCACCCTTGCGCTCAGGTACTCACCCAGCAACTTCGAGTTTACACGCCGTGATCCTGACGATCTCGATATTCAGGGCAGCGCGAACCTGTATGAAGCCAGCTTTCGGCAGCCCGTGATTCGATCGCCCCGCGAAGAGTTCGCCCTTTCTACCGAATTCACGCACCGCACCGGACAAATCTTTGTGAGCGAATCGCTGATCGACGATACGACGACCAGTGTTTTCACCTTTGGTCAGGACTATGTGCGGCGTGACCCCCAGGGAGCCTGGGCAGGGCGATCGGCATTCAATTTCGGCACTGGATTATTGGGTGCCACCACAGACCCCCCTGACAACACGCCAGACGGGCTATTTTTTACCTGGCTGGGACAGTTTCAGCGCGTCCAAATCCTGAATCCAGGCAATTTACTGATTGCTCAGCTTGATGTGCAGCTCACGCCCGACGCGCTCCCGCCCTCACAGCAGTTTGCGATCGGGGGTGGACGATCGGTACGCGGGTTTCGGCAAAATGCCAGATTGGGCGATAATGGCATTCGCTTTTCTGTGGAAGACCGGATCACGCTTGCCCGCAACGAGGCAGGAGAGTCAGTGCTGCAAGTTGCGCCTTTTATCGATTCTGGACTGGTCTGGAACGATAGCCGCAATCTAAATGCTTTGCCACGTCAAAATTTTCTTGCGGGCGTGGGGTTAGGCATCCTATGGCAGCCCTTGGCTGATGTGAATGTGAGAGTAGATGGCGCAATTCCCCTGGTGAATCTGGACGATCAGGGAGTGAATGCTCAGGATTTTGGGGTTTATTTCAGCGTGGATTATCAGTTGCGGTAGGTGGATGAGTGGAGGGGAGAGATTGTGCGATTCAGTTTGAGCCTGGGGTGGTGTTGCGATCGACTTGTTTGGAAATGGATTTATTTTTGCGGTTCTTTCCAGCCTGTTTCTGCCTGGTCAAGAACGTAGGCGGCGACATCTTGAATTTGCTGCTCAGTGAGGCGATCGTGAAAAGCAGACATATTGTTTTTGCCATGGGTGACGATTTGGGCGATCCCCTCTAGAGAATCCATACCGTTGCGTTGCAGGGCGTTGAGTTTCAGGGTTTTGCCGCGTCGGATAATGTTGCCGCCGTTAATGTGGCAGCCCTCGCAGTGCGCCTGAAAGACTTGAGAGCCGCTTGCTAAATCCGTTGAATCCGCAGCGATCGCAGCAGGCATGACAAGGATTGTTGCAGCCCCAATCAGGGTCATGCAGGCAAGACCTACGAGTCGCGTGAGGAGAAATCGGCTTTCGGTTCCCTGACTCCACCGATCGCATTTAGACATTAGCCAGCCGAACACCAATCGAATATCGAACACAGGAGAAACCTCTCAATTTTCTTCTCCAGTTTATCGATAGGGTCCACAAAATAGGGTTTACGAAAGGGTTCACCCATAGGTTGTGAAAGCTCTGCTCCGAGGGTGTTTGAAAAGCGTTCTCTGTTCTACATTGCCCCCTAAATTCCCCATTGATTGCTTGCCGCTCTAAAAGAGCGAGGGGAGACTTTGAATTTTGAAAGTGAGCCAGGTTGCTTGAGCATTAAGCAAGTTGAGTGACGGTGGCGATTCAAACATCCTCTCATTCTTGTAAGGAGATTTGTTTAACGATCGAATCGCGATCGAATCCAGCCCAGCTTGAACTGCAATGCTTATCCGCACCGACAGAATTTATTGCTGGAGTAGCAGCGTCCACTCTTGCTGAGTCGCATTCCACGTTGGCAGGCTCGTTCTACCAACCACAAACGGACCCCAGTAGCGGCGTGAACCGTCTTCTGCAAATGCCATCAGCACATCTCCCGCTTTGACTTGCAGGTTGCTATCGGGCAGTGAGAGTAATAAGCCAGTATTTCCCCCTTCGCCCGGTGCAAAATCCCAGTGAACGGGCTGGTTGTAGGATAGTTGTGCCGTAGATTTACTGTTTGCCTGCTGAAACAGCAAAGCCACCCGTACCGGATGTGTCGTTTGATTGCTGACTTTGAGGTTTCCCAAACGATCGCTTGCTGCCGCAGGATTGGGCGACTGAGAAACGGGCGGTGGACTAGGAATCGGGGTCGGACTGGGGGATGGGGTGGGAGAAGGTTCGATCGCCGGAGTTGGGGCAGGCATGGGAGACGCGGCAGGTTCCGGGGGAGCGGTTTGCTCGGGGGAAGTCGGCAGAATAATATCAATTCGGGTAAAGAGCAGTGCCAGCAGACAAACGCCCATGACCCCGATTGCCACAGGGTAGAGCTTGAGCTTTGTCTCATCTGATATCTTCACTCCCGTTCCCTCCCGCGTGTCATTTCTAATCTAGACAGGGATCACGGTCTTTGCACGTATCCAAAGAGAGTTTCTGCGGCGATCGTTTTCCCTAAGCGATGGACTGGGGACGGCAATCGGAATCAGGGCTTTCTGTCCTTGTTTTCTGCTTCTCTACCTTTAAAATGCTGATATTCAACTTCCGCCCCGATTTGTCCCCAATTTATCCCCAATTCATGCAGAATACTCGGCTCAGTACGGTTGTAGACAATGCGCTAGGACGATTTAGCCGATCGCTACAAAATCCCTGGCGGCGGTTGTCGCTGCTGCTGATTACAGTTTTGACCGGAAATTTTCTTGCTTCGACGATTTCGACCGTTGCCGGACAAAAGGCAGAATTAGACGTGCTGGCAGCGTTTCTGTTGGTGTTGTTTAGTGAGTTGATTAGCTGGCTAGTTTATCGCGGCGATCGTTCCCGTTCTTTGGGACAAGCGAGGCCTGCTGCCCGATCGCTGTTGCTCGATGTCTTGAACGGGTTAAAGCTGGGACTGGCTTATGGGCTATTTCTGGAGGCATTTAAGCTGGGCAGTTAGCGAATGAGCGAATAAAGGAGCGGTAAACGATGGCAGAAAGCAGGTCAATTCATCAGCAGGACGAAGCTTTTTTTCAGCGAGTTTTTCTTCGGCTCCAAAACTTTTTTTATCAGCAGGGCTGGCAAGATAGTCCGATTACCCCCAAGGAGGAACTGCTTCGCATCAAGCTTTTACAGCAGTTTTGGATGCCTTTAGCACAACAGATCGCT
>NZ_JACJOR010000466.1:0-9936 GCF_014695615.1 Leptolyngbya sp. FACHB-711 | reverse complement strand
TGGCTTTGACCTGGAAAAACCCGCATTTAACCTGCCGGAAATCAATCAAAATTTAGGTACCCTTCAACAAGCGGATACCTTACTATTTGACCGTTCATCGCGGGGAGACTACAAACAGGCGATCGCTCGTATTGGTCAGGGTGAAACCGTCAGTACTGAGATTAAAGGACGCACAATTCACCTGAAAGGACTATTTACGGTTGGTTCTTCCTTCGCGGCAGACGGCAGCTTGATGACCAGCGATCAAAACTTTCTACGAATTGTGTCGCAACGTCAAGCAGGTGAAGTTAGCGTTGGCTTGATTACTCTTGCACTGAATGCCAATCCAAATGCCGTGGTTACTGCATTAAAATCCCGCCTGCCGCACGATGTCCGAGTTCTCACTCGTGCAGAATTTATTGAGTTTGAAGAAGGGTATTGGCGTAGAAATACCGCGATCGGATTTATTTTTGCCCTGGGAACCTTGATGGGATTTATGGTAGGCGTGATCATCGTGTACCAAATTTTGTATAGCGATGTCAGCGATCACATGGCAGAATACGCCACGCTGAAAGCGATGGGTTACCGCAATCTTTACTTACTGGGTGTTGTCCTGCAAGAAGCCCTGCTCCTAGCGGTCTTAGGCTACATTCCCGGAAACTTAATTGCGATCGGGCTTTATTCATTGACCCGTAATGCGACAAATTTGCCAATTTACATGACCTTGTCTCGCACGATTTACGTATTGCTGCTCACGATCATTATGTGCGTGATGTCAGGAGCGGTTGCAGTCCGAAAATTGCGATTGGCAGATCCAGCAGATATTTTCTAACTCCTTCTTAATTACTTTCTAACTTCTTCCTGATTACTCATGCAGACTCTTGATTCGCTTAAACCTAAACAATGTACAGCACTAAATGCCGTCATCTCGATCGCAGAATTGAATCATTTTTTTGGTCAAGGTCAACTCCGAAAGCAAGTCTTGTTTAATATCAATTAAACAATTAATGCAGGTGAAATTGTGATTATGACTGGACCTTCTGGCTCAGGAAAAACAACCCTGCTGAGTATGATCGGCGGATTGCGATCGCCTCAGTCAGGAAGTTTAAAGCTCCTCAATCAGGAACTCTGTGGAGCAAGCCAGAAACAACTCATTCAGTCTCGACGTAGCATTGGCTATATCTTCCAAGCCCATAACTTATTAAATAGTTTGACCGCATTGCAAAACGTACAGATGTCATTGCAATTGCACCATCATCTGTCTCCTGAGGAAGAAGGAACAAAAGCAGCTGAAATGCTGGAAGCGGTTGGGCTAGGGCATCGCCTGCACTACTATCCGGATGACTTATCAGGAGGGCAAAAGCAGCGGGTAGCGATCGCCCGTGCTTTAGTGAGCCATCCTAAGATTGTGCTGGCAGATGAACCAACGGCTGCGTTAGATAGTAAGTCGGGGCGAGATGTCGTGAATTTGATGCAAAAACTGGCAAAAGAGCAGGGCTGCACGATTTTGATGGTGACTCATGATAACCGAATCTTAGATATTGCCGATCGCATTGTCCACATGGAGGATGGTCATCTTACCTCAGACACACGAACCACGATGCACAGCACCAGCTACCAGTAAGTCGTTCAGCCTAAATACTACAATCCTTAACAGGATTTGAACGGGGTGCAGGAGTTCCTCCTTGTTCACAAACTGGCTGTGAACGCTGTGCAATTGAGTTGATGCGAGCAGACGGGTATATCAATTAGTTTGGGTCAAGGTCTGCCTGCCCCATTCCTCTTGCCCACCCATGACAGCACCCCCTGAACGATTACGTATCTTATCTCTTCCCTAAAGTGAAGTTGCCAGTACTTTGGGGGCAAACCACTGTTGTTCTACTTTACTTTGCACAATCACAATCCCGTTTTTAATAACGGTTCGTCCCATTGGTGCAGAACCGATCGCCTCACTGACTGAACGAACATTGAGTAGTACCAGATCTGCTAGATTACCGACTGCAATTCCATAATTTGGAATGGCGATCGCCTCTGCGGCCTGATTTGTCGCCAGCTCTAAGCAAAGCTGATGGCTCGATACGGTTCCTAAATGGAGTACCTGTGCCAGCAGGGCACAAAGCTTTAGCAGGTCCCCATCGCCAAAAGGGGTGAATAGATTCAACACGTTGTTGGTTGCAAGCCCAACGCTAACTCCCAGTTCTGCTAAACGATGCACAGGAGCAATGCCCCGACGTACATTGTGGGTATCTTTGCGAGCCATCATGTACAGGTCAGTGGTAGGTAAAGCCAGAATTGAGATACCCGCATCGCGCATTGCAAGGGCAAGAGATTCTAATTTTAAAGGCGTTAATGCCGCTAACTTGGTCATATGACCTAAACAGACTCGTCCTTGCCAACCCCGTTTAATCGTTTCTTCAATAACCAGTGGTAACAGTAACGGATCATCGTTATCCAAAAAGTCGAGATGGAAGTCAACATTGCAATTAAATTCTTGAGCCAGATCGAAGACAATTTCAATGTTCTTCTTGGGATCTGGATCAACATAGGGAGCAGAGCCGATCGCATCGCCACCCATTGCCAAGGCCTGGCGGAGTTGATTCACTAATCCGTCATGGTTTGTGATTCCTTCCTGAGCAAAAATAGCAAGTTGTAAGGTTATGCCCCAGGCGTAGGATTCTCGTAGAGGCAGAAGTGCCTGGATTGCATTCAGTCCAATCGTTGGATCAACTTCAACATGGGTTCGCATGGCGGTTGTACCAAAAGCGATCGCCCGTTCAATCAGTCGGCTTGCCCGGTTTTGAATATCCTCAACCGTAAATGCTTGCTTCAACCTCAGCGTTTCACGCAGGGCTTCGTCGAACGTCCCATCTAACGCCGGATAGCGATCGAGAATAAGGGCTTTATCGAGGTGAATGTGTCCATCTACTAGCCCTGGGATGAGTAAATTTCCCTGGGCATCTAATGTTTGGGTTGACGGGTCGGAAAGGGTTGGTGCAATGGCGGTGATGCGATCGCCCGTAATGCCGATATCCCAAATTCCAGTTTGCTCCGGAAGAGTAGCGTTAGTGATTTTTAGATCCATTAATGCACACCGATTGAAAGAGCAATGATTGCAAATAGAGGTCTTTTCTTGATCTGCTATGACTCGACTTGATAAGAAGCTTGCAGGCAATTGATCAAATGTTCACGAGTCGTTGTAGGGGGATAGAGAGGCGCATGTCCCGGTTGGCAACAGGGTTCTAGGCAAACGATTTCTGCATCAATGTTGGGGCGATAGAAAAATATTGCAGAATAGCGCGATCGCCGTGCTGCTGGTTCAGGTGGAACTACCACTCGATGCTTGGTTGAGCGAAAAGCATCATTTGTCCAGCGTTCCATCAAATCCCCTGTATTCACAATAGCCGTACCGGGAATATAGGGAGCTGGAAGCCAAACCCCATCGTGGAGAATCTCCAATCCACCCACGTCATCCTGAAATAGAAGCGTAATCGTGCCATAGTCGGAATGGGCTCCGGCTCGAATTTGTCCAGGGATGACTGTTGCAGGAGCAGGTGGATAGTGGAGCAGCCTCACAGTGCTGTAATGCTGGTCATGGGTTGGCTCAAAAAAGGATTCTGGCAACCCCAAGGAGAGGGCAAAGGCTCCCATAATTTGCTGACAGACGGCTGTGCTTACTCTATAAAACTCCAATAGGGCCTGATTCAAGGTGAGTTGATTTGGTAGCCATTTTTCGTTAGCACGCGGCTGCAACAGCCCAATATTGTAGGCTTCCATCAAATCGCCTGCGTCACTAGGATCAAGATGTTGCATTTGCATCCCGATATATCCACAGTTGCATTCTGGACTGTCCCAGGGAATCTGATTTTTCACCTCAGTCGGCAGATCAAAAAACTGTTTGGATTCAGCGAACAGGCGATCGATCAAGGATTGTGACACCCCGTGGTTCTTTAGATACAAAAAGCCAACGTTGGTGCAGGCATGACGAATTTGATCTGCAACCTGTTGACGCGTGGAGCGATCACCCGATTGGTACGCTGCGAAATCAATGACCGGAATTTGTTCAGTTGCTTGCATTGCAGCCCTACTCTCCTGCTCTACCGATTTGTGGCTGACCATACTCTCTCCCTGGCTCCCCTACCATTCCACGCGCAAAAAAACTCCATGCTCATGAGTACAACAGATTCATTCAAAATTTGGTATTACTGAACACAAGCTTGTATACAAGACTGTATTACTGTTGCTTCTGAGTTGAAACGCAGTTCACATTTCATTCAATAAAAGCAGGAAGGTTATCCATGTCGTTTTATCGATTTGGGCTACGTCGTCGCGATGTTTTGCGTGGAGCATTGGGGATGGGCGTGGCGATCGCAACATCCAAGCTTACCGGGTGTTCGTCTAAGCCATCCAGCACTGCTGAAGCGTCTTCAGAGCCGATCAAGATTGGTTTGGTTGCCGCCATTACCGGAGGTTCCGCCCTATCTGGTGAGTCAATTATCCGTGGATTGGCGATCGCGATTGATGAAATCAATCAAAAGGGTGGCATTCTGGGAGGGCGTTCCTTAGAACTGGTAACGCGAGATGATGAGTCTACCCCAGCCAGAGGCGTTGCGGCAGCACGTGAGTTAATTGAGCAGGAGAAGGTTGCTGCTGTGTTTGGTGGCATTGACTCCCCTGTCTCTATCGCAATGATGCCCGTTATCCACGAATTGCAAGTGCCCTATATGGGAGTGTGGGCTGCAGCAACCAAAATTACTCAGAATGGTCACGATCCCAACTTTGCGTTCCGGGTGTCTGCCAACGATAACATTGTCGATCGCTTCTTGATCAAGCATGTCAGCGAAGCCTACGGTAAACCCAAAGTCGGTTTGATGCTGGTCAATAACCCCTGGGGAGAATCGAACGAAGCAGGCTTTAAGCAGTGGGCACCTGAATACGGCGTAGAAGTTGGTGCAATTGAAAAGTTTAATGACACCGACACTGACATGTCAGCCCAACTGGCACGCCTCAAAGATGCTGGGGTAGGAGCTGTATTGCTGGTAGGGAACGCGGCACCCGGTGCACAGGTGATGAAGTCATTAACCCGAATTGGCTGGGATGTTCCGGTGGTGTCTCACTGGGGTATTTCTGGTGGACGCTTTCCCGAATTAGCAGGCAAAGCAGCCAGCAAAGTAGTGTTTGTGCAAACCCATAGCTTCTTCGGGGAACAGAATGCTACAGGTCAGAAAGTGATGGCCGCGCTCAAAGACAAATACAAGTTGAATAGCCCTGGTGAAATTCTCGCCCCGGTCGGTACAGCAAATGCGTACGATGCAATGCATTTGACAGCGCTGGCGATCGAAACGGCTGGCAGTACGGAAGGCCCCAAAGTTCGGGAGGCGTTCTACAGCTTGCCAACTTACGAGGGATTGATCAAAACCTACAATCGCTCCTTTACGCCAGAAAATCATGATGCCCTGAATGAGGACGACTACATTCTGGTGCAGTGGAAAGGGAAGGAAATTGTTCCCGTCAGCGCATAAAGCTTTCATTTAATATGCTGCAACAACTTATTTTGTCGGGAATTGCGATCGGAAGCATGTATGGCTTGATTGCTCTGGGGTTTCAAGTCACCTATGCCGTTTCTAACACCATGAATTTCTCCCAGGGGGCATCCGTCATGCTGGGAGCTGTTCTCTGCTACATGCTCAACATCACCTGGGGCTGGAATTTTTGGATTGCTGCCCTGTTGACGCTACTCCTTTGTGCTGGAGTTGGGTTATTAATCGAGCGCTTTATCGTTCGTCCGTTTGCCAAGGGTGGCTCTAACTCCTGGTTATTGACCACGATCGCCATTGGCATCATTGCCGATAACGTGGCAATGGTCACCTTTGGTAAGGAAGTGCGGGCTTATCCCTCTGCCTTAGCGACCGATCCCGTGATGATTTTGGGTTTTGGCATCTTTCCCATTGAGCTACTGACGCCCGTCATTGGATTTGCAGTGGCACTTTTAGTACGCGTAATGTTTACTCAAACGCTGTTAGGCAAAGCCTTTCAAGCGGTCAGTGAAAATCACGACACCGCTCGCATTATGGGCATTCCTGTGGAGAAGATGATTGCCTTCTCCTTTGCCGTTTCCACTGTTTTAGCAGGTATCGCCGGAATCTTGATTGCCCCGGTTGCCAATGTCTCTGCCACGATGGGCACGTTGCTTGGCTTAAAAGCTTTTGCAGCCGCAATTATTGGAGGTTTGGCGAATCCCTGGGGAGTGATGCTGGCAGGCGTGTTTTATGGTGTGGTCGAATCAGTAGCAGCCGGGACGCTGGGCGGTAGTTATCGCGAAATTGTTGGGTTTGCGGTGGTCATTCTGGCATTGGCACTCAGACCAAACGGACTATTCGGACGGATGCAAGTGAAGAAGGTATAGGGAATGGGGATTCGTCGCGGGTTGGGAATTGGGTTGTTGGCAGTTGCAATTGTCGGAGCGATCGCCGCACCCAACACATACTACTTATTTCTGTTAGCCATGATTGCCATCACCACCATGGTGGGCGTAGGGCTAAATGTGCTGATTGGCTTGTCTGGACAAGTTTCGATCGGACATGCTGGATTTTTTGCCATCGGTGCCTATACGGGTTCCTTGCTCATCACCAAGGCGGGGTGGAACTTCTGGTTAGCGCTGGGTTTAGCGGGAATTACAGCCGCCGTCACGGGGGTTGCACTGGCGGCTCCTGCATTACGGGTAACGGGTCCTTATCTAGCAATGGTAACAATCGCCTTCGGAATCATTGTCGAACGAGTGTTAATTGAATGGGTGTCTCTTACGGGTGGATTTGGTGGCATTTCAGTACCCAAGCCATCGCTGTTGGGATTGCAACCGAGTCTGCGCTTGGTTGTGGTGCTGGCGATCGCCTGTGCTGCCCTGGCCGTCGTCACATTTACCCTTTTGAAACAACACTCCTGGGGTAAGGCTTTTCAAGCCGTTAAAGATGACGAAATTGCAGCCGCCTCGGTTGGATTAAACGTGTTGCAAATTCGGGTAGTCGCATTCGCGATATCTGCTGCACTGACAGGAATTGCAGGTGTTTTCTTTGCGTCTGCTGTAGGCTTTATTAGTCCTGATAGTTTTACTTTCTACCGTTCTATTTTATTTCTGCTCGTTGTTATTCTAGGTGGCTTGAATACCGCAGAAGGGGCAATTTTTGGAGCCGTTATTCTCGTTGTTCTTCCTGAATTTCTACATGATTTTGCCGACTATCAACTCATCGTCTTTGGATCACTCCTGATTCTAACGCTGTGGATTGCTCCCAATGGATTAGTCAGTCTTTTTACCGATCGCTTCAAACGTACTGCTCCTGTTTATCCTCTTAGCACTCCTCCTAACGATATTCCGGCATTAATCGGGCATCACCAAGAGCGTTCCAGACTCGAGGTTAACCAGGTCGGCATTCGCTTTGGTGGTTTGCAAGCATTACAAAATGTTGATTTAACCGCTGAACCTGGCACCATTACAGCCGTCATCGGTCCAAATGGCGCAGGCAAAACAACTCTGTTGAACTTAATTAGCGGTTTCTACCGAACGCAGAGCGGCAACATTACGCTGGGAACAATTGATTTAACGAATCAATCAAGTTTGGCGATTGCCCATGTGGGGGTAACCCGTACCTTTCAATCCACTCGATTGTTCAACTCCCTTTCTGTGTTAGACAACCTGAGAGCTGCACGCTTCAGCCGCAAATTAGGCAACCCGCTCACAGCGCTAGTGGGCATTGGGCGATTACGACAACCCGAGAAGGATTTGCTGGAGTTATTGGCATTTGTGGGTTATCAGGGAAACGTTTATTTAGAAGCAGCAAACCTACCCTTTGTCGATCGCCGTCTGGTGGAAATTGCTCGCGCTCTGGCAACATCTCCCCAGGTTCTACTGCTGGATGAACCCGCTGCCGGATTGAGTTCTGAAGATAAAAAATCGCTAGCAAAGTTAATTCGACGGATTGCCAGCACTGGCATTAAAGTGATTCTGATTGAACATGATATGGAGTTGGTCATGAGTCTCTCCGATCGCGTTCTGGTTCTGGATGGTGGGCAATTAATTTGTGCCGGAGAACCCAAGTTAGTTCAACAAGATAAGCGAGTGTTAGCCGCCTACTTAGGTGTTTCTGATCTGTCTTTACCTCGTTCTACTCACCCTGAATCCAATCCAGTTTTACAAATTCAAAATCTTGTGAGTGGCTACGGTTCGCTGCAAGTTCTCGATCAAATTTCGCTCACGGTGAATACTGGAGAATTAGTGGCAGTGATCGGTGCCAATGGTACTGGTAAAAGCACCCTCCTGAAGAGTATTTGCGGGCTACTTCAACCCTGGTCAGGCGACGTGAAATTTGCTGGAACTGATCTCAGAAAAATTCCTGCTCATCACATGACCGATCAAGGAATTGTGTTAGTTCCAGAAGGACGACAAATTTTTACCGAGTTAAGCGTCTATGACAATATTCGATTAGGAGCATATCGTCGTCACGATCAAGAGGCAATTCAAGCTGATATCCAAGCTGTTCTCAAACGTTTTCCACGTCTACAGGAACGACAACATCAACGAGCCGGATTACTCTCTGGAGGAGAACAGCAAATGCTGGCGATCGCCCGTGGCTTAATGGCTCGTCCTAAAGTGTTACTGCTAGATGAACCGTCGCTGGGATTAGCTCCTAAACTTGTGTCTGCACTATATGAAACGCTAGCAGAACTACGAGATGAAGGGATGACCATTCTGCTCGTTGATCAAATGGCAAAACTAGCACTCTCAGTAGCCGATTACGCTTATCTACTTGAAGGGGGTCGAATTATTCAATCTGGTAGCGCAACCGAAATGCAACAAGATCCCGCGATCGCTCACGCCTATTTAGGCGGTTAATGAGTAGGTATCCATCACTAAAACTCACAAAACCACCCCATATACAATCGAGCAATTCCTTCTTTGATAACATTAACAACCTGTTCGCGGCGAACTTCAACATGAGAAGACATGCATTTTGCCGCCATCTCAATCTCGTGTTCTTTTATTGCTTTCAAAATTTCCCGATGATGCTTACAGGTATCATTGCGTTTGTCAAAATCTTCCATAAAAATCTGACGAATGAAATGGATTCGCGTATTGATACTTTGTAAAGTATGAAGTAGTTCAGTATTGCGTGAGAGAAGTGCCAATTGCTCGTGAAACTGTTCATCAAAATGAACGCATTCGGCAGGTGTATAGGTATCAAACTTATCCGATACACCCTCCCAAAAGTTAGCTAAGCCAGTTATCTCATCCTCTGTTGCGCGTTCGATCGCCAATTTAGTGCTAATAACCTCTAAGCCACAGCGCATTTCGTAGAGGTCATAAATGAGTTTAGTATTGAGCGATCTTCCCAGAAAACCTCGACGAGGCACAAAGTCAAGGAGGTCTTCTGCGACTAAGCGATTGAGGACTTCTCTGAGCGGTGTGCGACTAACACCCAGCGATGTAGCCAGCTCAACCTCATTTAAAGGTTCTCCTGGACGAAACCGATAATTGATCGCCATTTGCTTCAGCTGATCATAAATTCGTTGAACGCTACTTCCTTGTTTTGTGTGTTTGGAAGTTTTACCAGCCATTGAATTACCTTACTTGAATAGATTAACTTCCAGAAGTTTCTTGTTTATTGCTGCGAAGGTAGAGTGGCGAAGAACGTTCACACATCAACAGTTAATAGAATCTCCATTACATTCAGATAAAATAGCTGTAACCCAAAAAGCAATTATTAGAGTTGTCGGGAAATAAGAACAGAGCTAGCCAATGCGACCTTTCAAGTTCTTCCTATGCCGCAGTCAGGTAGAAGTTCCATAATCCTGTTGCGGTTAGCATAAGGTGATCATCAAACTCCGCTTTTCGATTGCGATAGATAGCGCTCACCGCATTGTAACGCTTGACTCCAGCAAACGCATTTTCACAGACCACTCGCGATT